>CALVRA010000008.1 GCA_944358415.1 uncultured Bacilli bacterium
ATATTTTCCTCCTTTTTACTCCTACATATATTAATATACGACAAAAATAATGTTTTTCTTTTTTCTATATGAAAAAAGTTCAAATAAATGAACTTTTATACATACTTTTTAATCTCTTTTATAATATCATCTTTAGAAATCTCAGTATCAATCTTACCATCTCTTGATTTTAACTCTAAAATACCATCTATAGCTTTTCTTCCAATAGTCACTCTATAAGGAACGCCTAAAAGTTCCATATCTTTAAACTTAACTCCAGCTCTTTCATCCCTATCATCAAATAAAACATCAATTCCTTCTTTATTAAACTCATCATATAAATCATTGGCAACACACATTTGCTTTTCATCTTTAGCATTTATAACCGTAATACAAACAGTAAATGGTGCGACCGAAACTGGCCATACTAAACCTTTCTCATCTGCTTTTTGTTCAGCAATTGCCGCCATACACCTTGCTACTCCAATTCCGTAGCACCCCATATAAACTGGTTTTAACTTGTTTTCTTTATCCAAATAATTTAAACCTAAAGCTAAAGAATATTTCGTACCAAGTTTAAAAGTATTACCAATTTCAATACCTTTTTTAAAGTAAATATGACCATCACAACATGGACAAACATCACCTTCGCAAATATTAACAATATCACCTTGCATATAAACTTCAAAATCACTCAAGTTTACATTTTTATAATGATATCCATCTTTATTAGCTCCGCAAATAAAATTAATCATATTTGCAACCTCATTATCAATAACAATCTTTACATTTACGCCTATTGGACCTAAAGATCCAAATGAAGCAGAAGTAACCATCTTAAGATCTTCTTCACTTGCCATTAAAACCTCACTGACATTTAATAACTTGCGAAGCTTTGTCTCATTTAATTCTCTATCTCCATTTATTAAAGCAAATATAATTTCATCATCAGTTTTATAAACAAGTGTTTTCACAGTTTTTGAAGCAGGAATAGAAAGAAAATTACAAACATCTTCAATACTTTTAACACCTTTAGTTTCTATAAGCTCCAATTCCTGTTTTTCTTCTTTTTCAAATTTTCTAGCTTTAACTTGAGCAACTTCAATATTAGAGCCAAATGAACATTTATCACACATAACTAAAACATCTTCACCAATATCTGTAACCGCTTGAAACTCTTCAGATAAATCTCCACCCATAACTCCAGTATCCGCACGAACAATTCTATAATCAATGCCCATTCTATCAAAAGAATTTTTATAAGCTTCAACCATCTTCTGATAACTAACTTCTCCAGCCTCACTATCAATATCAAAGCTATATGCATCTTTCATCGTAAATTCTCTCGTTCTAATTAAACCAAAGCGTGGTCTAGCCTCATCCCTAAATTTATCTTGAATCTGATAAATATTAAAAGGCATATCCCTATATGATTTAATTTTTTCTGAAGCAGCCATTACAAATAACTCTTCATGTGTTGGACCTAGACAAAACTCACGATCATTTCTATCATCTAACTTAAACATATCAGAACCAAAAGAATCATAACGATGTGATTTATGAAAAATATCACTAGGAATCAAAGCCGGCATCAATACTTCATTTGCCCCTGCCTTATCCATCTCCTCTCTAATAATATTTTCAATTTTTCTTTTAACCCTAAGACCCATAGGCATAAACATATAAACCCCACTAGCTTCTTTCTTAACCATGCCACTTCTTACTAATAAATTACCACTCAATGAGTCCTCATCTTTAATATCATCTCTAATTGTGTAAAAAAAACTGTTACTTAATTTCATAAAAATCCCTCCTAACAAAAAAAGGATAGTACCTAAGGAGTGCCTAAAAGCACGGTACCATCCTTTAATTAACTTAATTTAAGATAACGGTTTTACCCGGAAGCTATTAACTTCTCTCAGAAAGTAGGAATTAAATACTATCATAACTTGCTCTCACCATCCAAGCTCGCTTTCTATGAGGAAATATTTAATATTCTTTCGTCAACAATTTATACATAAATATTAGCACATAACCATATAAAAGTCAAAACTAAATTTTCGTATTCATCATTTTTTTATAAATAACTTTAAGCTTTTCCTTTTTTAAATGATTCATTTCAATAAAGTTAATATGTAATTGATATCCACTATCAAAACTAAATAATAACTCTACCTTACCATGTTTAAAATTAATTGCACTACTAGAAATAGATGTATAAGGAAACATATGAATTTTTTTATAAGCAACTCCAAGTGCATCTCTATCAAATAAAATCATTCGTTTATCAGTAAAAACAACATAATCTTTACTATTTTTATAACTACCTATTATACTCTCCTTACTACTAACATACTCCTTAGTATAACCTGGTAAATCATCTTCATCAATTTCTTTTTTAAAATCAAAATATTTGGATAACTCCTTAAACTTAATATATGCCATATCTTAATCACCTATCACCATTTTAAACTAAAAAAGGAATTTTTTCAATTCCTTTTTTACATTATTACTTAACCACATTAAATCTATAAGTAGCAACATTACCCAAATTATCAGTAACTACAACTGTATTCTCTCCATCTTTGAATGTATAAGCATGACCGTCATTAATATCTACATAAATTCCTGTATGAGAAAGTTGTGTTCCATTAATAACAACACTTGCTATTCCATTTTTGTCATGAAGTTTTAAATTTAATTTCCCATAAACTCCATTATTTTCAATTGTTCCACTATTTAAACTATAAGTTGGAGCTGTTTTATCAACATTAAATCTATAAGTAGCAACATTACCCAAATTATCAGTAACTACAACTGTATTCTCTCCATCTTTGAATGTATAAGCATGACCGTCATTAATATCTACATAAATTCCTGTATGAGAAAGTTGTGTTCCATTAATAACAACACTTGCTATTCCATTTTTGTCATGAAGTTTTAAATTTAATTTCCCATAAACTCCATTATTTTCAATTGTTCCACTATTTAAACTATAAGTTGGGACTGTTTTATCAACAATAAATGTATAAGTAACAGTATTACCTGCTGTATCAGTAACTACAACTGTATTCTCTCCATCTTTAAATGTATAAGCATGGCCATCATTAATATCTACATAAATTCCTGTATGAGAAAGTTGTGTTCCATTAATAACAACACTTGCTATTCCATTTTCGTCATGAAGTTTTAAATTTAATTTTCCATAAACTCCATTATTTTCAATTGTTCCGTCATTAAAAGAATAAGTTGGCATTTTAGTATCTACTTTAATATTAATTGTAGTTTTGTGATTCTTTTTATCTATAGCAGTTATTTTATAACTACCTGCATTTTTTACTACATAACCATTTTCTACTTCTTTTGTTTTATCATTCTCTTTTGAATACACTGTAATTTTTTTCAAAGTAGCATCTTCTACTTGAATGGTAGCAGGATTATAAACTCCTCCGTCTTCTAAACCAATAAACACAGGAGCTTTTGTGTCACGAATTGCAACAATTCTAGTATCTTTTGCTGAATTTCCAGCTTTGTCATAAGCAGTATAAGTTATTTTATATTCACCTAATTTAGTAGTATCAAGAACATCAACGTCTTTCCAATTACTAGAACCTTCAGCTAAAAATCTATAAGAAATTTTAACTAAATGAGTAACATCTTTATCAACTACATCATAAGCAGAATAACCTTTTTCAATATAGTCTTCTCCTGCTTCTAGATAATATTTATTAGGATCAACAACTTTAATTTCAGGTGCTACTTTATCAATTCTCTTAACTTCAAAATTAACTGTAGTTGAATTCCCTGCTTTATCCTTAATTACAACAGAATATTTACCATTTGCAGAATATGTTTTTGTAAATTCATGTTCTTTATTTGTTTCTACTTCTGTCCATCCTTCTGGCTTATAAATTGCTTCATTACTTATCAAAGTAACAATTACATCTTTATTTGTAGATTTATCATTGTTAGACTTTGTTATAATTGCTGTTGGAGCAATCTTATCAATTCTCTTAACTTCAAAATTAACTGTAGTTGAATTTCCTGCTTTATCCTTAATTACAACAGAATATTTGCCATTTGCAGAATATGTTTTTGTAAATTCATATCCTTTATTTGTTTCTACTTCTGTCCATCCTTCTGGTGTATAAATCGCTTCATCACTAATTAAAGTAACAATTACATCTTTATTTGTAGACTTATCATTATTTGATTTAACTACTTTTACTTTTGGTGCAGTTTTATCAAAATAAACTACATGACCATTTGATGGTTTATTAATATCAGCATATTTATTTCCAGCCTTGTCTTGAATGTTAGTGACTAACATTGTAATTTCACCATCAGTCATTTTTGTATTTTCATCGATAGTATATCTAATTGAATAACCATATTCACCATTGTCATATGCTCTTTCAGTAACATCTGCTACTTCATATTTTTTGCCATCATTAATTAAAGTAAATGTTGGCATTTCCTTTAATTGTTCATTAAATCTAACATAAGAGTAAATAGTGTCTCCAATTTTTGCATAGAAATATTTTTGCTCATTAGCATCACCATCTACTAAAATATTAGCCGCTTTTAACACTGGTTTTGTGTTATCTAATGTAACACTAGGATATGTCTTACTATTAACATCAGCTTGAGTTAATAAAGTACCAACATTTCCAACTTTATCAGTATATCCATAAACTTCAAATGGGATAATTCCATCAGCTAAATTCATCTCATCAGTAATTTTAATATCTGCATAATACGCATAACTATTATCCTTTGGACGTGAACTAGCTTCACGATAAGTAGCTTTATACTCCTTACCACCTAATTTAACTGTAGGTTCAGTACCTAATTTTTCTTCAAAATAAACTAATACACGAACAGTTCCACCATTTTTAATATAAAGTTTTCCTGTTTCATCTTTGTATTCATCAATATCAGTAATACCTAATGACTTAACAACAGGTGCAGATTCATCATAAGTTACTTGACCATATTTCTTAGTAGAAGTAACATCATCATTATCTAATGTTAAAGTATTACCTGCTTTATCTTTAATATTTGTAATTGTAAATGGAATTTCTTTTCCATCTTCTAATTTTGCAACTGTGTTATCAATCTTAAGATCAATTACACATACATAGCCATAATCTTCTTGACTACATTTTCTAGCTGTCGCACTTTGACCATTTCCAATCGTAAGAACTGGAAGTTCAGTTAATTCTTCTTTACTATTAACTTCAACTCTCAAAGTTTGACCATTTCTAATAGTCTGACGATTGTTTTCATCAGAAACATTTAAAACATAAACCCATTTAGGTGTTTCAACTTTTGTATCAATCGTAAATGTAAGTTCTGCTTTCTTATTATAAGCAGCATCAGTCACTCTAATAAAGTAAGTACCATCTTTATCAAATGTAGCACCTGATTCAAATGAATACCATTTACCTTCATATAAATATTTTGCATCTTGAATCTTAACCTCATCGATAGTAACTGTTACAGCATGATTGTAAAGTCCACCATCTTCTACACCCTTGATAACAGGCATTGTTTTGTCAATTGTAAATGTCAAAGTTGTTTCATTAAATGCAGCATCTACTGCAGTTATAACATAAGTACCTTCTTCAGTAAATTTACCTGTATAATCTACTTCAGTACCATCTTTTGTTACCTTAATAGTAACATCGTTGTCATCTTTGATTGTAAGTTCAACATCTTTTCTTGTAAAACTATTATTATCAATACCTTTGATAACTGGACTATCATTATCATTTAATATCTTATTAACAGTTTCTAAACGGCCTACTAAATTATCTTTAGCATCGCCATTTTTTAAATCGTTGACTAACTCTTCTACTTTTTCTTTATCACGGAAATCAATTGAATCTAAAATTCCGTTTCGATCAGTAGAATCAGCCACCATAGTTTCTAATCTACTAACTAAAGATGTAACATCAATAATATCTTGAACATCATTAAGACGATCTGTTAAAGCATCTTTTTGTTCTTGATTAGTCACTTTTTTTACAAGCTCTGTTGCTTTATCAACATCAGCTTGGCTTAGAGAAGATTCTGCAGTTTCAACTGCCTTTAATGCATCAGCATAATAATCAATTGTACTGCCACCATTTCCACCATTACCAGTAGTTGTATTGCCACCATTATTACCGTTACCACCAGTCACACCATTGGTGCCACCAGTTATAGTTGTATTTCTAACATTTCTAGCTGCTCTTTGGTTATCAGTAGCTTGACCATTATTTTGACCATCTGATTCACCAGTTACTAGAGTTTCACTATCAGAAACATCACCGTCATCTTTAGTAGATTCCCCATCACCTTTAGAATCGATTTCCTCTCTACCACTTGGCTCGCGTCCTTCAAATTTTTCCTCATTGTCAGGATTTGCGAAAACAAACGATCCTAAACCAATAAGCAAAAATAGAAGTATAGCGATAAGTCCTATTTTCTTCTTATCCATACAATCCACTCCTTCACACCCATATTATATCATTAAAATCTAAAATTGCAACAAAAATTCACCTTTTTTTAACAAAAATATCACAAAAAAATGCTTAAAAATTAGCTTTAAGCATTTTAAAACAAACTAATAGCTGTAATTGGCCAAAATCTAACCGCAATTTCCCCAATTACATCACTTTTTTTAACCAAACCAATCTTCCTACTATCCAAAGAATTATCCCTATTATCCCCAAGTACAAAATACATATCATCAGGAATTTTTGAATAACCTAAATCAGTTAGTTCAAAATCACTCACACTGACATCTTTTAAATAATCCTCAACATAATAATATCCATCTATATAAACCTTATTATCCTTAATAGATACATATTCACCAGGTAAACCAATCACTCTCTTAATCAAATATTTTGTATCTTCATAAGTAAAAGCAATAATATCACCTCTTTTAATATTTGAAAAATGATATTTTGCCTTATTTAAAACTAAAACCTCTTGATTTTCTAAAGTCGGAGACATTGAATCACCAACTACCTGTGTTACTGAAACTCCGTAAACCATAACGCATATAAACACACAAATAATTAAAATAAACTTAAATGAATCCTTTAAAAATTCTTTTATTGTTAACCAATCCATAAGGTATGCCTCCTATACTTACCTCAAATATAACACACTTCGCTCACAAAATCAATCTCTTACCCACTTCATCTTTACAATTTCATTAACATTCAAATAAATAACCTTATCATCACATATAAAAGATACATCCTCAGTTTCATTTGCTATAAACGCCTCTAAAATATATCCTTTATATACACTTCCATCTTTCAAATTCACACATACTTTCCTATCTAAAAAACTATTTACCATCATCGCTTTACTAACAACTTCTTTAGGAATTTCATACATCTCAGTTGGTAAATATTTTGAAGGTACCTTATACATTGTAATTAATTTTCTACTAGTCTTAGACAAAATATAAATATAACCTTTATATACTTTTACACGTGCCCCTCTATCTTTACTGCACAAATACCTATAAAAATCGCCTCTATACATATTAGGCGTTTTTCCATCTCTAGAAACCCTTTTAACAAAAACTGCTTTCCGTTCATTTATTTCAATTCTCTCTTTGACTCTACGTTTACCATGATATGTTAACTGCTTCATTTCACTACCTCTAAACAGATTATAACAAAAAATAGCTATAAAAGCTATTATCTTTGTAATTTATATTTTCTTTGCCTATTCATATTCATAATATCTCTTTTAAAATACTTAAATGTAGAAATCAATATAATAGCCACAGGTAGTGCAATCACAATACCAAGTACTCCAAATAATATCCCACCTGCAAAAACAGAAATAATCACCACAAGTGGATGAACCTTATTACTATTGCCATACACAAAAGGATTAATCACATAACCATCAACCGCTGAAAATACTAAAAACACAATACATGTTTTAATAAAAAGGGCTGGACTAATCACAAAAGCCGTAATTGCAGCAACTATATTTGTAAAAATCCCCCCAAAATACGGAATTAAATTACCAAAAGCTGCTAAAGTACCAAGCATTAAAGCATTTGGATGACCTATCAAAGTATAAACAATTGTATATTCAAAAAACGAAATAACCACAATCTTCATAAAACCTAAAATATATCTTCGCATCTCATCATCAATCAAAGCTACATAATTATAAAGTTTTTTAGATTTATGACGCAAAAATTCCTTTACAAAATTTCTTATTTTGTCCATATCTGCTAAAAAATAAATAAAAGAAGCTAAAATAATAAATATCTTTGAAATATAGTCAATAGAAACACCAATAAAACTAAGCGCACCATTAGAAATATAAGTTCCAAGCTTTTCTAAAGTATTATTAAAACTAGTAGATAATGTATTTTGAATATCTTTAAAATCAATATTATAATCAAAACTAATTTCTTTCAAAAATGAAATAATTCCATTAAATAAACTAGTAAGCTGACTCATAATAGTTGGCGTAATTAAAGCAATTATTAAACAAAATACTCCAAAAAATGAACCAACAACTAAAAACAAAGCCAAACCCTTAGGGACATTTTTATCAGTAAGTTTCTTAACCACTGGATAAAAAGCATAAGCTATGGCAAAAGCTATTAAAAAAGGTAAAATAATATTGAAAATTAAACTAACTGTCCCAAACCAAAAATCTCTTGTCTGATAAATTAAATAAACTGCTAAAACAACTAATACAAAATTAATTAATTTAAAATCTATCCTATTTTTTATCAATATTATCACCTTTTTCTAATAAAATTGTCACTGGACCATCATTTTGAATATCTACAAGCATTTCAGCTCCAAACACGCCTTCTTCAACATGCACAAACTCACGCATTCTCTCATTAAATATTTTATATAATTCTATAGCTTTTATACCATTAAGTGCTTTCACATAACTTGGTCTATTTCCTTTTTTACAATCTGCATAAAGCGTAAACTGAGAAATACTTAAAATAGAGCCTCCTACATCTAAAATAGATCTATTCATAATCCCATTTTCATCATCAAAAATACGCAAATGAATAACCTTATTAATCAAATAATCTATAATAGCTATATTATCACCCTCAGTAAAACTAACAAACAAAACTAAACCTTTATCAATTTTACCAACTATCTCTCCTAAAACAGATACTTTAGACTTTAAACTTCTTTGAACTAAAATTCTCATTTTATCAGCCTTTCTACTTCAGTAACTTCAGAAATCATTTTAATATCGTTCATAAGTTTTAAAAGCTGATTTTTATCATTAACCAAAACTGTCATTTCTATAACCTCATCTTCTTTAGAACGATGAGAACTAAACTGTCTTACTGGAATGTCATTATTAGCTGCTTTTGAAATAATACTAATAAGTGCATTATTAAGTCCATTAACTCTAACTAAAATATTTGTCGGAAGCTTACTTTGCTTTTGATTCCACTTAACTTCAATGAGTCTCTCATCAAGTGAAGCTACATTAGGACATAGCATTCTATGAACAGTAACTCCATAACCTTTAGTAATATAACCAACAATCCTATCACCAATTACTGGATTACAGCACGAAGCCAAATTAACTTTAATATCATCTATTCCTGCAATTGAAACCAAACTATTATTAACACTTTGCTTATTACTGCCTTTAGTAACCTTTTCAATAATTTTATCATCTTTACTAACTTCTTTTTTCAAATAATTATCCATTACTGTATTTACAGTTAATTTACCACTACCTAAATTACCATAAAGCTCATTTAAAGAATTACATTTCAAATCACTAAGTAACTTCTTAATCTTCTCATCATCAAAAAACTCATCATTACTAATCTTTTGTCTTCGTAATTCCTTACTTAATAAATCTTCACCTTTCTTTAAATTTTCTTCTTTATTAGCTCTATTAAAAAATGCCTTAATTTTATTTTTAGCTTGTGTAGTTCTAACAATATTAAGCCACTCTCTACTAGGACCAGATGAATTATTATTTGTAATAATCTTAACAATATCGTCACTGTGAAGCTCATAATCCAAAGGAACCATATGTGAATTAACAATCGCTCCAGTTGCCTTATCACCAACATTACTATGAACTCTATAAGCAAAATCAATCGGCGTTGAACCACTAGGAAGTTCTATAACGTCACCAAGTGGCGTAAATACATAAATCGTATTTTGAAAAACCTCTTTTTTAACTGTATCTACAAACTCTTCTGGGTTATCTTGCTCTTTTTTCAAATCCATAATAGCCCTAAAAAATTGTAACTTTTGTTCCATCTCATTTTGCATCACTGCCTTAACAGAACCTTTCTCCTTATAAGACCAGTGAGAAGCAATACCATACTCAGCTACCCTATCCATTTCATAAGTTCTAATTTGAATCTCGTATAACTGTCCATCAACGCCAAAAACCGTTGTATGTAAAGACTGATACATATTTGTCTTAGGCATTGCAATATAGTCTTTAAATCTCTTAGGTTTAGGTCTAAATTTAGAATGAATAATACCCAAAGCCTGATAACAATCTTGCTCCGTATCAACAAGTATTCTAAGGGCAAGTAAATCATATATATCACTAAATCTTTTACCCTTTTCTAACTTTTTATAAATACTATAAATACTCTTAGATCTTCCTTTTATTTCATGTTTAATATCGTGCTTATATAAAAGTTCAGATACACTCTCAATCATTTTAGCCACACTGTTATCTCTCTCAGTTTTCGTCGCATTTAATTTTTCAACAATATCATAATACTCATCTGGCTTTAAGTATCTTAAACAAAACTCTTCCAAATCTTGTTTAATACTATTGATACCAAGTCTATCCGCAATTGGTGTCAAAATATCTAAAGTTTCCCTAGCTGTTGCTTTTTGTTTTTTCTCACTATGAACAAATAATGTCTGCATATTATTAAGCCTATCTGCAAGTTTTATAATAATAACCCTAACATCTTCAGATAAACCAACCAATATCTTCCTTTGATTGTTAATTAAAGCCTCAGTTGTTCCAGATAAATTAAGTTTATTAATCTTCGTCACTCCATCCACCAAAACTGCAATATTATGACCAAATCTTTCCTCAATCTCGTCAGAAGAAACATTACAATCCTCAACCACATCATGAAGCAAAGCGGCCGATAAAGTCTCAAAATCCGCATTAGTTCTTGTTAAAATATAAGCCACATTCAAAGGATGTATTATATAAGGCTCACCAGTTAGCCTTTTTTGTTCAAAATGTTTCTCATAAGCAAACTGATAAGCCTTATCAATAATCTCAAGTTCATTTTTATCAGTAATATAAGTTTTAATTTTATCCATTAATTTTTGAATAGTTAAATCTTTTATATGCTTACTCATATAATCACCTTCTTAAAAATCCAAATATACTTTTCTGTTTTTTTCATTAATTTTATCCTTAAAATATCCATCAATAAGTACATTATCTGCATTTAAAATATCACTAACCATATCACTAAGCATCAGATCATGGCCGCTTTTCCATTTAGTTTCCTTTAAATAATTCCAAATATCCTCTGGCTTCAAATAACCATAACCATTTGCCGAAAGCTCACTCATCTTTGCATTCAAAGCAGGCCTTAATCTATTATAAAGTTCCTCTAAAGAATTAAATTCTAAATTCATATTCTCATCCCCTTATCAATAATTATATATTAAATTTGTTTAATTTTAAAGTACCTAAATTTGCATTCCATTAAAAAAAATGATATTATTATAACCCATAAGGAGTGATTTTATGTTTAATATTGAAATTAATAATAACCAATATATCGTTTATGGTGAAAACGAATTTGCATTTATGGGCAACTTAGCTACACCAATTATGAGCGTGCCCGAATATTTTGATTTAGAATTTGTTGCCGGAAATAAACCAGCATTCAAATTAACCAACAATACACCATTAATAATTAATACAGATACGTTAATTGATCAAAACCCATTTACCTACTCTACTAATGTAAATTATTCATCAATATACCCTTTAGATATAGAAGAATATGAAATATTATATACCCTTTACCAAAAAGAAATGGAAAAAAATCCTGATGAAGATTATCAAATGCAAATGCAAATAAAAAATGATATAGAAAATGCGAAAAAATTAATCAAAACAACTAAAAAAGATTGTAAATAAACAGTCTTTTTTTTCATATATTTTAATATGAAAAAAAACGTCTTCTTAAAATCAGTAATATTACTTTTAATTGGTGGCTTTCTAACTAAAATAATCAGTATGTTTATAAAAATAGTTTTAGCAAGATTAATCGGCACCGAAGGAATGGGAATATATATGTTAATATCCCCAACTTTCGTCATGCTTATGGCCCTTGCTCAACTAGGTTTTCCTGTCGCCATATCTAAACTTGTCGCCGAAGATACCAAAAATAACAAAAACCTCGTTTTCTCAGTCATACCAATATCCCTAGCATTAAACATCATCATAATCATATTACTTTTTTTAACTGCTGGTTTTATCTCACACAACCTTTTAAATGAAGATAGATGTTACTGGGCTATCATCTGTATTGGTTTTGTTTTACCATTCATCAGTATTTCTAGTATTTTAAGAGGATATTTTTTTGGAAAACAAAAAATGCTTCCCCATGTTTTATCAAATGTCACTGAAGATTTTGTAAGACTTATTGCCATCATCATTGGTATACCCATATTTTTAAAATTAGGATTACAATATGCTGTTGCTTTCATTGTTTTAACAAATGTTATAAGCGAACTTACCTCAATCTTTGTTTTATTTTTCTTCATCCCTAAAAATTTTAAACTAACCAAAAAAGATATTAAACCAGATAAAACTAATATTAAAGAAGTAATGTCAATTGGAATTCCAACAACCATGAGTAGAATAATAGGATCTATTGGAGCTTTCTTTGAACCAATAATTTTAACCTTTGGCCTTATAAAAAGTGGCTATACCAATAATTTCATAGTAAACGAATATGGTATCATAAACGGTTATGTTATGCCTCTAATTTTACTTCCTTCTTTTTTCACAGGAGCCATATCAAGTGCCTTAATTCCAAATATATCTAAAGCTCACTCTCAAAAACATTATAAATATGTTTGGAATAAAATAAAACTAGCCATATTTATCTCTTTACTAATAGGAATTCCTGCTACTCTCATCTTTGAATTAATACCAAATATTCCAATGAAACTAATTTACAACACCACCGTCGGTATAGATTACATCAAAGTTCTTGCTCCTATTGCCCTTCTTCATTATGTTCAAGCACCCCTAACCGCTTCACTTCAAGCTATGGGTAAAGCCAAAGAAGCTATGCATGGTACCTTAATTGGTACCATCATCAGAACCATCTTTCTATTAATTCTCTGTTTTTCACAAATTGGACTTTGGGCTTTAGTATGGAGTGCAGGACTTAATATAATAATTGTCACTCTTCATCAATATAAACATGTTAAAAAAGCATTAAAAATATAAATTATTTAATATCATTTATTATTAAAATCCATATAAGGCATAGATTAGTTAAAATCAAAAGCTTATCATTTACCTATATAATTCTTTATTGTCATTATAAAACTGATTAATTATATCTTAATTATCGCTAAACACACACCTAATTTTTTATCTACCTTTTAAATTAGCACACACTAAATCACTATTTATAATACTTGATGAACTAAGACAATTTATACCGAATAGTGAAAATAAATAATTTCCTCGAACTATTAATTCATCATCAGAACAAAAAAACTTTTTTAAGAACAAATATTTTTTAATTATTTAAAATTTATTTTTGCAAAGCAAATTCCTAGTATATAAAAAAATAGTCATAAATTGACTACTTTTATTGTTTGACTAAACTTTTATAATATTCAAATCTTTTCATAGCTTCTTCTTTATTAATTTTAAGTAACTCATCCGCCTTATCTGGATTTACATTTTTAAGCATACTATATCTAGTTTGACTATTCAAAAACTCTTCATATAAATCAAAATTAGGATTAGGACTATCTAAATTAAACTTTTCTCCGTCATATCTAAATATTGGAAAATATCCACATTTAGTAGCCAAGGATTCCTCTTCTATAGAACAGCCCATACCCTTTTTATTTCCGTGAGAAATACAAGGACAATAAGCAATTATAATAGATGGACCATCATGTTTTATTGCTTCATTAAAAGCCTTAATACACTGCATCATATTAGCACCCATTGATACATGAGCTACATAAGTATTTGGATAAGCCATCGCAATTCTCGCTAAGTCTTTTTTATAATTCTTCTTGCCAGCAGCGGCAAACTCAGCCACCATACCAAAAGGTGTTGCCTTAGATGCCTGACCTCCAGTATTTGAATAAACTTCCGTATTTAAAACCAAAATGTTAATATTATTTCCAGAAGAAAGCACGTGATCAATACCACCAAAACCTATATCATAAGCCCAGCCATCTCCACCAATTGCCCAAACATCTTTAGAAACAATATAATTTTTAATTGATTTTAACTTAGGATGCTTCTCATAATCTATTTTTTCATAAACCTCTTTCGTAATTTCATAATTATTAGAATTTTTAAGCCATTTATCAAAAAGCTCATCATCATTTTCCAGCATATACTCGCGAACTAAATTTTTACCATACTCATACCCCATAAGCATACCATAGCCAAATTCTGCATTATCCTCAAACAAACTATTTGCCCAAGGAACACTATAAGGTAAATTAGGAAGTTCCCCTCCATAAATAGATGAACACCCTGTCGCATTCGCAATCACCAAATTAGAAGAAAGTTGTGTCAAAAGCTTAATATAAGCCGTCTCACCACACCCTGCACACGCTCCATGAAAAGAAAACTTAGGTTTCATAAGCTGACTACCTTTAATTGTATTTTTACTAAAATTATTTTTCTCACTCACATTACTTACCAAATAATCAAATATCATATCATTTTTACTATCACTTAACTTTTGATAAGCTAAAGCCTTGTTGCCTTTTAAACCAGGACATATATTGATACACACTCCACATCCAGTACAATTTTTTGCTGAAATACCAATAATATAATAAAATCCACTCGCTCCACTAGCTTTTTTACACCTTTCCTTAACAAACAAAGGCGCCTCATTATATTCTTCTTCACTAAGTAAAAACGGTCTAATAACTCCATGAGGACAAACTAAACTACACATACTACACTGTATACAATTTTCATTTATCCAAAAAGGTACAAACTCTGCAATATTCTGCATCTCAGGTTCCTTATGCTCAAATGAACCATCAGAAAAATCATTAAAAGCTGATACTGAAAGTTCATTACCTTTTCTATGAACTAAAGCCTCATAAACATTGTTAGAAGGAAATTCTAATTTTGCTTCCACATCATCTAACTCTATCTTCTCCAACTTAACATCTCTTAAAGCAGAAAGATTATTTAAAGCAACACTTTCACTTTTAACCCCAAACTTTTTCATAATATAATCTTCTAATTTCTGTGTAGCTTTTTCTTCATTAACCAAATCCAAAAGTTTAAAAATAGCTTTTTCCATAATCATACTTATCTTCATACCTAAATTATGCTTTCTTGCCACCTTAAAAGCATCTATTTTATAAACAGCTATATTTTTATCTTTTAAAAACTTTTTATAAGGATTTAATATATTTAAAAACTCACTGTTATCTAAAGAACTATTAATAAGTAAAGTTCCACCATCTTTTAAAGAAGTTACCGCATCAAAAATATTTAAATAATTATCCTTAGAAATAACAATAAGCTCAGGATTATGTACAAAATATGTTGAATGAATAGGTTTATCAGAAAACCTTAAATGACTAACTGTCACCCCACCAGATTTTTTAGAATCATACTCAAAATAACCTTGAATATATTTATCTTCACCAATAATACTAAGTAAACTTTTACTGCAGCTCACCATTCCATCACTACCGTAACCATAAACTAAAACCTCAGTATTATCCGTCACATTAATATTCTCAAAGTCCAAAGATAAATGGGTCACATCATCCTTAATTCCTATAGTAAATTCATCTTTTGGATTATCAAGCATATCATAAATACTCTTAATCATTCCAGGTGTTGTATCCTTACTAGAAAGTCCATATCTACCATGACAAATAGAAATATTTTTATCTTTAAGCGCACTTACCACATCTAAATATAATGGTTCGCCTTCACTTCCAGCTTCCTTAGTTCTATCTAAAACTGCTATTTTGCACGCACTAATAGGAAGTTCATCAATTAAATGAGAAGCGCTGAAAGGCCTATATAAATGTACCTCTACAAGACCAATTTCCTCATCTGTATAATCGATATATTCCCTTATTGTCTCACAAATAGACCCCATCGCAATAATAACTTTGCTAGCTTTTGAAGAGCCATAATAATTAAAAGGTTTATAGTTAGTTCCTGTAAGTTCATTAACTTTTTTCATATATGTGCAGACACTTTTTAAAGCATTATCATAATAAATATTTCTACTTTCAGCTTCCTGAAAATAAATATCTCCATTTTGATTAGTACCTCTCGTAACTGGATTTTCATTACTCAAAGCTCTTTTTCTAAAAGTCTCTAACTTATCATAAGGAACTAACTTTCTTATATCATCTTCATCTAATATATTAATTTTATTAAGTTCATGACTTGTTCTAAAACCATCAAAAAAATGTAAAAAAGGTAAACTACTATCTAAAGAAGCTAAATGACTAACCAAAGCTAAATTATAAGCATCTTGAACTGAAGAAGAAGCCATCATACAAAAACCAGTTGCCCTAGTCGCATAAATGTCTTGATGATCTCCAAAAATACTAAGTGCATGCGTAGCTAAACTCCTAGCTGCCACATGCATCACAAAAGGAAAACACTCTCCGGCAATTTTATACATATTAGGTATCATCAAAAGTAAACCTTGGCTTGCTGTATAAGTTGAAGCTAAACTACCTGCCTCCAAAGCACCATGCACAAGACCAATAGCTCCTGCTTCACTTTGCATCTCTATCACTTTAGGCACACTACCAAAAATATTTTTTTTATAAGAAGAGGCCCATCTATCAATTAACTCTGGCATTGGACTAGAAGGTGTAATTGGATATATTCCAGCAATTTCAGTAAACAAATACGAAGCCTGCACGCAAGCTTCATTACCATCACAAATTATTTTCTTCATCAAAAATCCCCCTTACTTATGACAGTCCTCATCAGGATTCGCAAACTCCACTTCATATTTAAAATTTGTGCCATTATTTGTGCTTATTACTACATCAACATTTGAATCAATATAAAGTTTTTCTGTCATTGGATTAGTAAAATTATCTTCAACATAGCCACCTTTTATCTCTATTCCATCTATATTACCACCATCGTGCAAAACCTGGACACTTATTCGCCTCTCACCACTACTAGGAAGTAACTCAGGATAATCAATAGTTGCCGTCTTTGCCGACTCAATCAAATTAGTTCTCTGTGTCACACAAGTATCATATCTTCCTTCTCTTAAATTACTATCAATAGCCGTTGCAGCAATTAATCCCAAAATACTTAAAATAACAATAACTCCAAGTAACTCCGCCAAAGTAAAACCATTTCTAAGTACTTTTTTTAACTTATAAACCATACTTTGATAATTTTCACTACTAGTAATAAAAGAGCCTACAACTACTATATCTGCATTTTTAACTAAATTAACCGTCGAATCATTAATACCACCATCAACTTCCAACAAATAATTTAATCCATTATCTTGTCTATATTTTATAAGTTTATCAAGCTTATCCGTAATATCTATAAACTTCTGACCACCAGCTCCTGCCTGAACACTCATTATTAAAACTAAATCAACCTTATCCAAATAAGGATAAATATCTTCTACTTTAGTCCCTGGATTAATTGCAATTCCTACATTAATACCCTTACTATGAATGTAATTAATATAATAAATAACATCATTGCAGCCCTCAAAATGAAAAGTAATATATAAAGGTTTAAATAAAGCCACCTCATCAATATACTTTTTAATATCTTTCACCATCAAATGTATATCAACTGGTTTTTTAATACTTGTAACAACATCTTTCATCTCTAAAACCGAACGTGTCGCTTTTTCTGTAAACTTTCCATCCATTACATCATAATGAATTAAATCTGTAACCTTTTCAAGTTCTTTTATCCTCTTATTATCATCTTGAATTTTCAAAAAAGAGCCTGCAATTTTAACCATTTTTCTCACCTCAAAAAATTAATATAATTATCATATCTACTTTTCAAAATTGTTCCATCTAAAACCTTTTCTTTAACCATACATTTCTTCTCATGTATATGAAAGCAATCTCTAAACTGGCATTCATCTCTATATAAATTAAATTCTATAAAATTATCTCTAATATCTTCTTTACTCATAGATGAAAAATCTAAAGCTGAAAATCCTGGAGTATCTGCCACTAAACCTCCACATACTTCTATTAACTCCGTATGTCTGGTTGTATGTTTTCCTCTATTTAAAGCAAGTGAAATTTCTCCAGTTTTCAAATTTAAATCAGGTTTTATTCTATTAAGTAAAGTACTTTTACCAGCTCCACTTTGCCCAGTAAACACACATACTTTTCCCTTAAAATTGTTTTTAATTAAATTGATTTCACTATTCATATAAACATCATAACCAATTTTTTTATAATAATCAATTATAACTTCTGTTTTTATTCTTTCATCATCATTAAGTAAATCACTTTTAGTAAATATAATAATAGGCTTAACCCTATTATACTCACAAATCACCAAAAATTTGTCGAGTAAATTAGACGAAAATAAAGGTTCTTTCAAACTAGTAATTATAAAAGCAATATCCACATTCGCAATAGCTGGCCTATATAATTCACTTCTCCTAGGTAAAATATCTAAAATATATTTATTTTCTAAATCAAATATCACATCATCGCCCACAATGGGTGAAAGGCCAAGTTTTCTAAATTTTCCCCTAGCCTTACACACAAAAATTCCATCCTCACTTTTAACCGTATAATCATTACTAATTTGTTTAATAATTTTACCTTTCATCTATTCAATATCTCCAGTATCTTGTGTTTCTGTATTAGTATTCTCAGCTGGTTCCTTCTCTGGATTTTTAACAACTTTAATTCTAAGATCAGCGCCCTCGCTTACTTTCGCACCTGCTTGTCTATTTTGATAAATAACCGCTCCATTAGAATTACTCGCATCTTCAACATAAGTTACATCCAAAGAAAGTCCATTTTCATCACAAAACTTCTTAACATCTTCTTCAGTGTAAGTACCATCTGTAAAATTAGGATAACTTACATAAATATTTGGAATTTCAAAAGTAATCGTATCTCCCTCGCCAAGCTTAACTCCAGCTTCTACATCTTGTGATAAAATAGTATTTTCCTTAACATTCTCATCTTTAGAAACATCTTTATAATCACTTAAAACTCTAATTCCAGCTTCCTCTAACTCTTGTTTAACCTTCTCAAAATCTTTACCTGTATAATCTTCAATTTCTATTTTCTCAGAACCACTAGAAACAATAAGTGAAATCTCAGATCCTTCTTTTAAACTCTCACCAATCTCAGGATCAGTTCCAATAACTTTACCCTCTTCCACTTCATCGCTGGCCTCTTTTTTCTTCTTACCTAAAACCTCAAATCCTTTGTCCTCTAAAGTACTTTCAGCTTGCTTAACTGTCATACCTTGAACATCTGGGATTTCAATATCTGGTTTATCAGAAATCTTTGGCCAAATAATAAATACAAAAAGCAAAGCAAAAATAAGCACTCCAACAATTGAACCAATAATAATCAAAGCCTTATTCATCCTTTTATCTTTTTTATCTTCTTCCTTAACCGCATTACGTGCAGCTCTTCCTTGTTTCACACTAGATTTATCATCATCAAAACCTTTTTCACGGTATTTATATATAACCTTAGGTTCATTAAATCTATCTTTATCTAAAGCCGTTTCCAAATCTTCATGCATCTCCCATGCTGATTCATATCTATTTTTAGGATTTTTAGCTGCTGCCCTTAAAATAATATTTTCAATAGACTGAGGCATCTCAGGATCATATTCACAAATACTTGGTATTTCCTCATTCATGTGTTTAATAGCCACTTCTACTGGATTATCACCTTTAAAAGGTACATGACCAGTCACAAGTTCATACATCAAAATTCCAAGTGAATAAATATCACTTTTAATAGTAGCTGCTCCACCATTAGCTTGCTCAGGAGGTATATAATAAACCGTTCCCATTACACTATTAGTCTGTGTAAATTCACCAGCATTTAAAGCTACCGCAATACCAAAATCCATTATCTTAACTCTACCATCTTCTAAAATAATAACATTTTGAGGTTTAATATCACGATGAATAATATAACTCTCATGTGCATGAGCCACCGCACTTGTAAGCTGAAGCATAATATCTTGAACCTCTGGTAAAGTAAGTGCACCTCTTTTTTTAATTAGCTGTTTTAAAGTAAGCCCTTGAACATATTCCATAACAATAAAATATTTACCATTATCCTCACCAACATCATAAACTTCAACAATATTAGGGTCATTTAAACTACTAGCCGAAATAGCTTCTCTTTGAAAACGTCTTACAAACTTTTCATCCTCAGCTAAATCACCTCTCAAAATTTTAACCGCAACTTTTCTATCTAAAATGGTATCTAAAGCCAAATAAACATTAGCCATACCACCCTCACCAATAGCCCTAATAATTTCATAACGGTCATTAATTAACTGTCCTCTTGTTATCATTTTTCTTCCCCCTTCTCTAAATAAGCAACCGAAATATTATCAGTTCCACCTCTATTATTTGCTTTATTAATTAGTTTCTGCACTTTCGCATCAATATCTATATCACTATCTAAAACTGTTTCAATTTGTTTTTCATCAAGCATATTAGTAAGTCCATCACTACAAAGAAGTATTGCCTCAACATCTCTTTCAACATCAAAAACATCCATCTCCACTGTAATATTTGCTCCAAGCGCTCTCATCAAAACATTTTTTCTAGGATGATCTTTAGCCTCTTCTTCTGTAATCTCTCCAGATTTCACAAGCAAATTAACCAAAGTATGATCACTAGTAATTTTATATAACTTCTTATCTTTAATTACAAAACCTGAAGAATCACCAATATTTCCAAATAATAAATAATCTTTAGTAAGCAAAGCTATCACAATTGTCGTTCCCATTCCAACACTCTCAGGATTATCTTCTGTATACTTATATAAAAGCATATTAGCCTCACTAACAACTTCTTTCAAAAAATTAATAGCTTCTTCCTTATCACCAACTTTAATACTATCCGCAAACCTTTTACTAATATGAGTAATTGCAATAGAAGAAGCAATCTCACCACCTTTATGGCCACCCATACCATCAGCTACTGCCATTAAAATCTCTTCAGACTCATTTTTTATAATTGTTACACTATCTTCATTATGATCCCTAACTTGACCAGGATCAGTCAAATATGCAAATTCCATTATTTCCCCTCCTCAAAATTACTGCGTAATTGTCCACAAGCCGCACTTACTTCACTGCCAAACTCCCTGCGTACTGTCACATTTATTTTGTTTTTCTTAAGTATATCATAAAAATGCATAATCTTATCTCTATCAGTTTTCTTAAACTCTATATGACTTGTTTCATTATATGGAATTAAATTGACATAAGCCATCATTCCTTTAAGTAAAAAAGCCAGTTCTAAAGCACATTCATCACTATCATTAATATCTTTAAGCATAATATATTCAAAAGTAACCTTTCTATTATTTACCTTTAAATAATCTCTAACTGCATTCATTACTTCTTTTAAAGGATAAACTTTATTAATCTTCATAATCTTATTTCTAATCTCATCATTAGGTGCGTGCAGACTAATAGCTAAATTAACCTGCCTTTTTTCTTTTGTAAATTTCCTAATCTTAGGAACAATTCCACAAGTTGAAACCGTAATATGTCTAGCTCCAATAGCTATACCAAAATCACTATTAATAATATCTATAAACTTCATAACGTTGTCATAATTATCAAAAGGCTCACCAATTCCCATTAAAACTACATGTGAAATTCTAATCTTTAAATCCTCTTCCACCTTTAATATTTGTAAAACCATTTCATAAGCCTCTAAATTACGCACTTTTTTTAGTCTTCCACTTTCACAAAAAGCACATCCCATATTACAGCCCACCTGAGTAGAAACACATAAACTGTTGCCATAATCATGATTCATTAAAACCGCTTCCACTTTAGATAAATCGCTTAACTCAAATAAATATTTATGAACATCTTTTCCATTTTGAACTTTTAAAACTTTAATATCTTCCATACTAAAATCTTTTTTTAATCTATCTATCACACTTTTTTTAATATTACTCATCTCATCAAAAGAAGAAACTCTTTTCTTATAAAGCCAATCATATACCTGAATAGCTTTAAACTTCTTTTCACCAATGTCTAAAAAATAATTTTCTAAATCTTTAAGTGTCATCCCATATATGTTCATAAATTCTCACCTTATCTTTAATTATATCAAAAAAAATAATAGAACACCATTTTTTTAATATAAGTTCTATTATTTTATCTTTTAAAAACTCTATTTGACAATCTATTTACCTATTCTACAAGCTCTTTTATATTATAAGTTTTGTATTCAATAAGATTTTCAAATAATAAATTTATAATGCGTTGACCATTAACACTAAAAAAAACCAAATCTTAACCTTCTTCAATTAATTTTTTTAATTTATTTATTTGCCTTTGTAATAATGCACATAATCTATATATTCTTTTATCAGAAATATGTGTTATGTACTGATATTTATGAAGCAAATTATAAAAATACTCTGGAAGATCATCTAATTTAGATATATCTATTCTTTTTATATTCCTTACAACTTTAATAATCTCATCAAATGGTTTTACCTCATAGAAAAGTCTTCCATGCCCTGATATAATTACTTCTTCTTCATCATAATATGGAATATTTAAAGCCATACCATTATCAAAGATAGGTGCGACATCTAGCCATTTTAAAGTATTGACATCTCTTATAATACCAAAATTATTTAAATGCCTATCTTCATTCATAATAAGAAAATCTAAAATATACATATTTTCTACCTTTTCTCTAGCATCAATAATTCCATTTTCTTCTAATTTTTTAATATACTCTTCAAAGTCTTCTACACTATCATATCTTTTCATATCATTTATTATTTGGTGAGCAGTAATAAATTCTGTATCTTTAGTTATAAAACAAGGGCATTTAGACACTACAGTATCTTTATAAACATCTAAAGTATAAGAAACATGATTAAATCCTAATCTATCACATATCTCACTTCCTAAAACTTCATTAAATGGTTGTAATATTTCATTTTTATATCCTGATTTAAGTAAATATCTTATACCATCCTCAATAATCCATGCTTTTTTAAGCATTCCATCTGTAGTATTGTTAGGTGTTTTAAGAGAAGTTTCTTTTTTTATTACCTTACTATTAAGTGAAAGTGATGCTTCTAAAAACTCAGCATAATCAAAATCATGATCAAAAAAATTAATATCATCATATTTTATATCACTGTTAAATGGCTTTAACCAATATTGATCTGATAAAGATAAACCAAAGGCTTTATCTAATAATTCAGTTGGAGCACTTATATCTAGCCTATGTAATAACAAATCTAATTTATCTCGCCAAGAAGGAATCCCTCTTCCTCTAAACCACTCAGATAAATTTGTTCTAAAAGGTACATTATTTATATCATCTTTAATATAAAATCTTTTCAAGATATAAGGAGCATATTCTATATTATATACATCTAATACTTTCAAAAAAACACCATTAGCAGTATCATATTCAGCAGCCAATATCTCAATATTTTTATTCATTAAAAGACACCTCATAAAGCACCTTCTTCCTAATATGATATGTATTATTATAGCACATTCCCTTATATAATTCATTAATATCGCTTAAATTTATAGTGAATTCCTCTTATTTTTTCTTAGCTTATAAATATCTTATCAATTGGATTTACTAATAAATTTATACTTGTCAGGTGGCAACCAATTTATTTTATCCTCTTTACAATTAATTATATCCAAAAAATAATAGAACACCCTTTTTAAGTTCTATTATTTTAAAAACTCTATTTTACAAAATTCATTATTATACAAATGACAAAGAAAATAACCCCTAGTAAAGCTGTTAATCTAGTTATAAAAAGCTCACTACCTCTTTCCTTACGGTTCGCAAATAATTCATCATTCCCACCTAAAATATTACTAGATGGACTTACTGCTTTACCACTTTGTAAAAGCACAATCGCAATTAATAAAATAGATACAATAATTAAAAGTATTTTCATAGTATCCCTCCGACTTCTAATAATTTACCATAATTTAAAGGAAAAATCAACTATCCACTACCTTTTTTATAATAAAATGCTTAACCACTTTATCATTATCTCTATTTTTTAAATAAAAATATCCAAACACATTAAAAATTAAAGCTCCAATAAAATTAACAATAAGATCCATCATCGTATCATTAAGACCTATATCTAAATAACCATTAAAATAAGCTATTTCTCTACCATTTTTATCATACAAAATAGTATGATCAATACCATTAATCTTAACTACATTATTGTCCTTCAAAGGATCTAAACTAACCGTATTTATATCATAAACATACTCATCTTTCTGCATATCAAAAAGTACTATCTTATCCATACCATACTCAAAAAACTCCCAAAAAACGCCAATTGTCATCGAAAAACAAAAAGAAAATAAACATAAAAATATTGGCGATAAATATATACTTTTTAAATTCTTATTCAAAATATCAAATAAAGAAAAACCAATAGCCGCCATTAAAAAACCATTTAACGTGTGTAATATAGTATCCCAAAAAGGAATAATCCCATAAAAATTATTTATCTCCCCTAATATCTCAGCCGCAAAAACAAAGCACATAATAACAATTTCCATCACGTTAGGCATATCAATTTTTAAATGGTGCTCGATAATAAAAGGTAAAAATAATAATATTAATGATAAAACACATATACTAACACTATCAAAATCGCCTCTAAATAAATGAATAATCAAACATAAAATTATCAAACCTCTAAGAAAAAAATAAACAAAAGACTTTAGCTTATCCTTCTTTAATTCTTGTCTAAATTTTCTAACAAACTTCATAAAACATCACCAAAAAAGAGCTCAAAAAACTCTTAATCTTTCTTTATCTTAATTAAACCATTATTAATTTCTTCTAAAGCCCTGCCAATATTTTTAGCTGACTTATACTCATTTTCTTTCATTTGAAAAAAACCAGTCTCATCCATTTCCTTGGCTCTTTTAGAAGCTATATTAACAAGTAAATACTTTGATTCAATTTTTTGTAATAATGCATCTATTGATGGATATATCATAACTACCCCTCCTAATTAAACTATATAACATCTTTTTATAAAATACAACAAAAGCGCCAAAATTTGACATTATTTAACAGTTTGCCTCAAGCCCTCTAAAACCGCAAACATCGCATAAGTATCCTGCCTACAGTACTCAACTAACTTTTGATATTTATGTTTATAATCTAAAGGAAGCATCTTAGGAAAAGATGCATAAGTAACCATTGCCTCTACTCCATTACCAACTTCCATACCTTTATAAGTCAAATCAGAAAATAAAGGTAAAACCTTTTTAATTGAAAATGACCCATCCATATCCGGATGATAATAATTAAACATCTTAGCTTCTTCCTTAGAATAACCTAAAGACTCATATAAAGAAGTTTTTCCTTTAACAATATTCATTAAATCAAAAACATTATCTCTAATTTTAAGTAATTTATCACGGTAACAAGGAAATATATAAGCAAGTTCCTTAAGCCTCGATTTTTCAAACGAATCATTATACACCAGCACCATTGCCTCATCTGGAATTAACTCACAAAGCATTTTAACCAAATCTAGCCTGTGATCCAAATGATCTGTAGCTAAATAACCAAAGTGGTCCTTAACTAAATCACAAACTCCCTTTTCTTTTTCAATGTGAAGTGAAAACTGAAAAACTGATTGACTATAAGGTCTTTCACCTTTATACCTAGGAAGTGGACAAGGAAAAGTTTCAAAATCTAAATGATAAAGAGGATACTTAATTAAACTAATTCCATCTTTTACCTTAGAAAAATTAATATAAGGCTTCCCACTAACCACGCACTCTCTTTGAATCTTATTTTTTTCTCTATTAAGCATATCTATAGGAATATCAAGCATACTAACCTTTCCCGAATTAATCAAATCGAAAACATCATACTTAACATTACCATTTTTAAAACCAAAATTATTGTTCATATAACTTAAAATAGAATGTTTTTCTGGCAAAATATCAAAACAAATCTTCTTCCACTTGCACCCTTCACAAAACTTTCCTATATCGCACCTAGAGCCATCTAAATCATCAATATATTTCTTAACTCTTTGACTATCTAAATATATCTTATCCATCAAATCCAAAGTAATACTAGTAACATCAATATAACAAATAATATCCTCACCATTTATCGTTTTATAAATAGCTTCACCATTTTCATACTCTCCATCAAATACATACTTACTATTTAAAATAGCCAAATAATAATGTACATTTTTCATATTATTATGACTTTTCATATCATTTTCTATAATAAATCTTTGAACCGCAATATCATAAATATATTTTCCTACTGAACTATACCTATCATACAATTTACTTTTATTTCTCTCATAAACTTTCAAAGGCATATAATCTTCTATATTTAAATTCAAATCCTCAAGTAAATAATATATTCCATCATCACCCTTTTTAAAAATAGAATTTTCCTTACTACCTAAATCTAAATATTTCTTATTAGTCGTTGCCTTAACTTCAATAACATTAATTCCATCCTCATTTTCATTATAAATATCCACATAACATAAATAGCGAATATTATCTATAACCGCATCAAAACTCTCTTGATTATACGTACTTTTAGAAAATTTAAAATTACCTTTAAAATATTTAGAGGCAATCTCACCAGCTAAGATTTCCACTTTATTATAATAAGGCATCATCGTCTCTAAATGTTCATTCTTACCATCTATCAAATCCACTCCATCATCATACATAGAGCCAAGTAACTCGCCTATTTTTTCAAGTTCTTCTTCTTTTTTATAATCACCAATAGATATCATACTATCTAACTTTTCTTTTTTAAGATCATCTAAAGCCACATATCTTGGACACCTAGAATAATTAATAAATTTTGTTTTTGTAATTGCCATAAAATCACCCATAATAATTATACATCAAAAAAAGTGCCTAAGCACTTTCAAATTAAGCTAATTTTTTCTTAGCTACAAAAGCTAAAACTACACTAACAGCTAAAGCACCAAATACTAAGATAATTCCATCAGAAGTTTTAGGATTTTCTACTTCATCTTTAACTTCGTCTTTTTTATCTTCATCTTTTGTAGGCTCTTCTGGTACTACAGGCTCTTCAGTATTAACAGTAACTTCTGTACCTTCTAAAAGTTCATTAGATTCAAAAGCAACTGTTCCATCAGTATTTTTAACTGTTATCTTATTACCTACTAAATCAATAGTTTGAATAGTATCTAAAGTATTTTCAACAGTAATAGTTTTATCAGCTGTAATTTGAGCAGTATCAACTTCTAATGGAGCACCTGTTTGATTTTTTACTTCAAATTTTCCATCCATAACTAAAGTAGGAACACCAGTAACCTCACTACCAATACCAAATTCAATACCTTTAGTATTACTATCCATAACTAAATCTTTAACAGTTACAGTACCACCATTAATACTAATTGCACCATATCCACAGTTTTTAATAACAACGCCATTTAAAACAACATGTCCACCATTATATGCTTGAGCACCATATTTTGGAGCACCATCTAAAACAACGTCATTAAGTGTTACTGTGCTAGTAAATCTTGCAGCAATAATACTTTTATTAGGTCCTGGCCAAGCAGTATCCGCATTTTCCATAGGTTTAATAGTATGTCCATTACCAAAAATAGTAACATCTTTATCAGTTTCTAGTGGTGCATCAATAACAATATCACCAGTTAAAGAATAAACACCACCATTATCCATAGCAGCTTTTAAACCTGCATAATCGCTAACTGGTGTAGGTTCTTCTGCTTTTACCCCCATAAATGGAATAACCATAAATGCGCATACAAACAAGCTTAATAATACTTTTTTCATAATTTCTCCCTTTCTAAGCAAGTCTCCTCGCTATTATAATTATAACAAACGAATAAACTAAAAACAAGCTATTTCATCCAAATTATGTTATAATAATGTAAGCTAGGTGGTGATGAAATGCATAAAAATGGCCGCATAACAAGAAGAGAATATCAAAAAAGAAAAAGAAGAAAAAAAGTCATCTGGACTGCCATTCTTATATTAAGTATCCTAATAGTTATACTATGTATAATCAAAATATTTTTCTGGAATAAAGATAATCAAACAATAGATAAAATTGAAAAAGATATAAATACTAAAAAAATTGTCAAAGAAACAAAAAGTGAAACAGCTCAAAATATAAATCCACCTAAAAATAAAGACGATGATTACTGGTATTATATAAACATGGATATGATGAGTGTCGATTTTAATGATTTAAAGCAAAAAAATAGTGATACCGTTGGTTTCATCAAAGTAAATGGCACCAATGTCAATTATCCAATAGTTCAGTCTAATGATAATTCATACTATTTAAAACATGCCTTCGATAAATCTAAAAATTCAGCTGGATGGGTTTTTGCCGATTACCGAAATGACATGATAAATTTTGATAAAAATACTGTTATCTATGGCCATAGTAGATCTAATCAAACTGTCTTTGGAAGTTTAAAAAAAGTCTTAAATAAATCATGGTATGGTAATAAAGATAATCATATAATAAAACTCTCAACTCCTACCGAAAACACCTTATGGCAAATAGTCAGTATCTATACTATTAAACCAGAAAGTTATTATATTACTACTAAATTTTCTGATTCTCAGTTTAAAACATTTACTCAAACTATAAAAAATAGAAGTCAAATAAATTTTAGTGGTACCATAAATGAAAATGATAAAATTCTGACTCTATCAACCTGTGAAGACGTTGCCGGCAACACCAGACTAGTAATACATGCCAAACTAATAAAATTAGAGCAAAGATAAAATAGTGCAATAACGCACTATTTTTTAACTTTACACTTTTGTTTAATTTTCAAATATTTTTCAGGATTTTTTTCTAGTTCTTCCATTATCTCATCATCAATAATCAAACACTCTGGGCAAGTATTTTCAGGAAGCTTTAAGCCTTCCGCACTTGATAAAAAACTTAAATCAATATTTCTTCCTACGTAATCAGGAAGTTCAACTCCAAATGCGCTTATTAAATTATTTAAATATAAATTACCACCTACATTTTCAGGTAACTTTAATTTCTTTGCCATTATTAAACTACTTAAATCTAAATCTTCTTCTACACATTCTGGTAATTCTAGTTTATCTACCCTTTCTAAACTACTTAAATCTAAAGTGCCACCAACACTTTTTGGAAAAATTAAACCTTCTGTATATTTTGCACTACTTAAATCTAAATTACCACCTACATTTTCAGGTAACTTTAAGCCTTCGGCAACTTTCAAACTTTCTAAATTTAAATCTCCATCTACATTTTCCGGAAGTTTCAATCCCTCAGAGCTCATTAAACCATTTAAATATAAAGAGCCCAACATATCTTCAGGAAACCTTAATCCTTCCGCATTTCTTAAACTACTTAAATCTAAATAGTTATATATTAATTCAGGCAATTCTAAACCCTTAATATCTCTCAAACTTTTTAAATCAAGTTCATCAACACTTTCAGGAAATTCTAGTCCTTCCGCACTAACTATATTATCTAAAAATATTCCTCTTGCAGTTTTAGGTAATATTAAATTTTTAAAACTTTTTAAATTTTCTAAACGAAGATTCCCAACAATGTCAGGAAACTTTAAATCTTCGGCAACTTCCAAGCTTCCTAACATTAAATCACTTCTCACTTCTTGTGGAAATTCTAATCTTTTCGCATTTACTAAACTACCTAAGTATAAACTACCTACTACATATTCAGGCAATTTTAAATTATCTATATATTCTACACTATTTAAATTCAAAACACCACTTATATAATTAGGTAATTTTAATCCATCTACATTTTTAAGACTGTTTAATTCTAAACTGCCATTTATAACTTCTGGAAATTCTATTTTTTCTAAACTTTCAACGTTTCTAAGTCGAAGAAGACCATTTACCACTTTTGGAAATCTCAATTCTTTTACTTGCTTCAAACTACCTAAATCAATATTCCCTCCTATATATTCAGGCAATTTTAAATTTAAAGCACATACTAAGTCACTTAAATATAAACTACCTCCTACATATTCAGGAAGTTTTAAACCTTCAGAATTTATTAAATTTCTTAAATCAAGATTTCCTCCTATGTGTTTTGGCAACTTTAAACCTCTTTTATTCACAAAATCTGCCAAATGAAATGGTAAAACTATATTTCCACTAAAATATTTTAATCTTCCTAAATCAATATCTATATCATTAATTTCTAGATTATCATATATAAAAACAACAACATCCTCATTATAAATATCTTTTATATTATCACTAACTTGATTTTCTCTACACTCAAACATACAAGCATAATCTTTTTTTAAATTTCTCTTACTTTTTATCTCTTCTATTCTAGGATCTTTCTCATAACCAAATCCTTCTATTTTATCATCTATTTCATATAAAAATCTTAATTCCTCTTTAGTTAAATCATATCCTCTTTGTACTTTATTATCTATCGTTGTTAAAAATTGCATATCATATTCTTTTTTTCTATATTTATCTCTATCTGGAAACTCTTCTAACTTTTTATCTAATATTGGCATCATCTCTGGTTCCATATTTTGATTACTAGCTATTCCCCTAATTTCACCTATTTTATTATGTCCATCCATTCTAATAGCTATCCTTGGTACTTTTGCTTCTCCATTTTCATCTAATGTATAATATACATAAAAATCGCCATTTTCTAACTGCATAGACGCAAAGTTCTCTCCTGCTGCTGTACACCATCCTGTATAATATCCTTGTAAACTATCCCTTAATATATGATAATCTGAACCTTGTTCATACTTTATCCATTTTCCTAAAGTAGTATTGTTTTGCTTTTCTCCTTTGTTCATAATCATTTTAATGGAATACTCATATAAAGTTTTAAAATTTCCACTTCCTAAAGCACTTCTTATCTCAGTATCTCCTTTTTTATCTTTTATATATTCTTCCATTAGTTTTAATGTATTAAATATTGCTTCTCTTTCAACTGGTGGGAATGGATATACTGTATGTTTATCTCTTTTTGAAAACTTACTTGTTTCTTTATTATATTTTCCTAATTGTTGTAAGCCTTGAAACACCCAGTATTTTTCCCACATTTCATAACTTTCACTTTCCTCATCAAATAAGAAATACTCTATCCATTGATCTAATGACTCTTTTTGATCAGAAATTATTTGTTTTATTAGCATTTCCTTTCTTTCTGAAGTTATTTCTATATTTCCATATCCTCTTTCTCTCATTATCCTTTTTTCATGTTCAAAATAACTCTCAGGTATATCCTCAGGTTTTATCACATAAAGATTATAATAAAAGTATTTAAGTATTTTTAAATCATTTTCATTTTTACTTAAAGCTACCTTTTTATGTATTTTTTCTAATCTATCAAAATAGTTTAATATTTTATCTCTTTTTTTATCTGATTCACTCATCCCATACATCGCGCTTTTTGACATATGAAGATTTTTATATAGTTTAGTTATTATATCTATCCACATATTTCTTCCATTCATTAAAATCACCTTTCAAATAATATACAACAAAATAGCAAAATTTTCTAGAAAAAAACAAAAAAAAGCTTAAAAACTTAAGCTTGATCATAATTTATATGAATCGTAATTTCTTTACTAAATTTTTCATCATGTGTGCCGCTACCATTATATTTTATACTAAACTTCATTTTTCTTTTTTCCTTAGAATCTAATCTATCACCTTCAGCAATATTTTCTACTTTATAAGTAATAACATCATTTTCAATTACTTCTGGCACTACATTAATACTAGCAACCACAACATCTAATTCACCTTTATTTTCAATCAAAAGTTCATAAACTATTTCTTCACCAGGTTCAGTAAATGTTACATTAAATGTAGCAATATCCTTATCAAAACTATAACTACCTGTCGCAAGTCCTTTATTAGTACTTATATCTTGCATATCAACAAACTGAATATCCCAAACTCCCTCTTTTTGATACTGTTTATTGTTTGAAGCTAATGGCTGTGCAAAAACTGCATACCACATAAGTAAAAGTGCTGCAAGTGCAACCAATAATATAACAACCCAATTAGTTGTCTTCTTAGACCATTTCACATGGCGATCTTTAGCATCAAGAATCTCATCCGCATGAGGTTCCCATAATTCCAAAACTTCTATTTCATCTTCTTTGTTATTATCCTCAATTTTAAACTTATCATCCATGTTATAATTATTATCCATAAACTATCATTCCTTACCGTCTACTCTAAACCTAGTATATCATAAAGATTACCTTTAAGCAATAACATAATTTAAAAATAAAAACATAAACTTTACTAAAAGGAGGAATTATGAAATACCTTAAAACATTATCTTTAAATATTCTATATACAATTATCTTCTTTATAGTTTTATCCCTCTTATTAACAGCCATGCACTACTATAACATCATAAATGCTCAAACTCTAGCCATCACTAAAATAATTATTCCCATTTTAACTCTCTTTATCTCAGGATTACTAATGGGAAAAAAAGCCACTAAAAACGGTTGGCTTGAAGGACTAAAAATAAGTTTAATCATTATAACTATAATTTTTATAATTACATTAGCTGCAGGTCAATTTTCTTCAAAAATATTAACCTTTTATTTAATTTTAATCCTCTCAGGCATCTTTGGAAGTATTATCGGCATAAATAAAAATACTTAATCACCTAAGTATTTTTTTATAAAATTAGCTTTATATTCCAAAAAATTATCTTCTTTAATAGCCTCTCTAATATCTTCCATCAATCTAATCAAAAAACGAATATTATGAATAGAAAGAAGTCTTCCTCCTAAACCCTCATTTGCCACAAACAAATGTCTAAGATAAGCTTTAGTATAATGCTTGCACGTATAACAATCACAATCATCTATCGGTGTAAAATCTTCCTTATACTTCGCATTTCTTAAATTAATTTTTCCACGGTAAGTAAAAGCATTTGCATGACGCGCTAATCTAGTTGGAAGCACACAATCAAACATATCAACCCCACGCTCTACTCCCTCAAGTAAATCGATAGGATCTCCTACTCCCATTAAATAACGCGGTTTATCTATAGGTAAATACTCTATCGCATCATCAATCATTTTATACATTGTTTTTTTATCCTCACCAACAGATGTCCCACCAATAGAATATCCATCAAAACCTAACTTAACAGTCTCTATCGCACTAAATTTTCTTAAATCAGCAAACTCTCCACCTTGAACAATCCCAAATAAAGACTGATTTTCATTATCAAAAGCCTCTTTTCCCCTTTTAGCCCATCTTAAAGTACGTTCAGTACTTTGCTTCGCATACTCATAACTAACTGGATATGGAATACACTCATCAAAACTCATTGCAATATCACTATCTAACTTATTTTGAATTTGAATCGATTTTTCTGGTGTTAAAAAAAGTGGTTTTCCATCAATATGACTCTTAAAATGAACACCTTCCTCAGTAATATCTTTCTTTTTATTTTTAGCCAAACTAAAAACTTGAAAGCCTCCACTATCAGTTAAAATAGGACCATCATAATTCATAAATTTATGTAACCCACCAGCCTTAGCAACAATATCCTCACCAGGCCTAAGCCATAAATGATATGTATTAGAAAGTATTACCGCACTATGAGCCTCCTTAAGTTCTTCTGGCGTTAACATCTTTACATTTGCCAAAGTCCCAACTGGCATAAACATTGGCGTCTCAAAAGTTCCATGATTAGTCATAAGCTTGCCATATCTAGCCTTACCATCATTTTTCAAAAGCTCATACTTTATCTTCATTTTTTCACACTTCTTTCCTTAAATTTAAATCCAGACAAATAAATATCTAAATCATTTTCTTCTAACTTATGATATCCATTTTCTAATAAATCTTTTAATATTACTTTACCTCGTTCATCTTTCATCAAAACATTAGCTGGAAAATCCTCAAAACTTATAGGACTTTCATTTACCTTGGGCAAAAACTGTGAGTATGTTGGATCAATTAAAAATTTATCTGCAATCAAATAATAATGATCATACCCATCTTTCTCATTAATATTGTACATTTTAACATCAATATCCATCATTTCCAAATCTGCTTTAATATTATTAGCAAAATAAAAACAAAGCCCATCCATACTTTCCGCATTCGCTTCAGATACATTTTTAAAAACAATAAATCTAATCATTTCTTCCATAATTAATATATTAACCAAAAACCAAACAAAAATCAATGCTTACATATACTTTTGCATTGATTTCATCATTTGATTAACTTGTTTTTGGCTAGGAGTTCTTCCCATACCACTCATCATTGCTTTAATCATTTCTTCATTAATTGGTGGATTTTCCTTAAGTTGTTTCTTCATAATTTTTTTGGCTATTAAAAACCCTATAATAACTCCAACAATCAAACCACCAAGTACTTTTAACAAATCTAATAAAAATGCACCCATATAATCTGCCTCCTCATAAGATATTTTACTAAAAAATATCATTAATCGCAAGGCTTATTAAAACATTTACGCATTTAAAGTTATTTTTTCCATATCATTTTGGGTATGACTTACCGCCGAATTTTCCGACGCACTAATATAACTTACTCCTAAAACCATTACAACTAAAGCAATAACTGCCTTGCACTTTAAAATTTCCATTTTTCATACCTCCCTTTAACATAACAATCATATCACGAACAAACATTCGTGTCAATACATTTTTCAAACAAATGTTTGACTAAAAATAAAATATGTGTTAAAATATGTATAGAAAAATAAGGAGGAAAAAATGGAAAAATTAACTCGTAGACAAGTTGATGTTTTAAATTATATTAAATCATACATTGTTTCTCATGGATACCCACCAACAGTAAGAGAAATAGGTAAAGCCCTAGATATCTCTTCACCGGCCACTATTCATGCTCACTTAAATAATCTAGAAAAAAAAGGCTTCATAAAAAAAGAAAACTCTAAAAATAGAGCTATTGAATTACTCGTTAAAAATGAATTTGAACCTGAAAACGAACTAGTTGCCGAAGTACCACTACTTGGTAAAATAACTGCTGGTTCCCCAATCGAAGCCATTGAAATGCCAAATGAATTTTTTGCCATTCCAGCTTATTTACTCCCAAAAGGAAAAGAAGTCTTTACCCTAAAAGTTGATGGAACTAGTATGATAAACGCTGGAATTCTAGATGGCGACATCGTAATCGTTGAAAGAAAAAATACTGCTCGAAATGGTGAAATTGTCGTTGCTATGACTGATGAAAATGAAGTTACATTAAAAACTTTTTACAAAGAAGATGGTCACTTCCGTCTTCAACCAGAAAATGACACTATGGACCCTATAATCTTAAACAATGTTACCATCTTAGGTAAAGCTATTGGCCTATATAGAAAAATATAACATACTTTAATTAGTATGTTATTTTTTATAATAAGTACTAGACAGCTTATATTTCCCATTTTCCAAAACTAATGCAATCACATTACCAGAAACATCTAAACTTTCACTAATACTTGCCTCTTTAAAACTTTTGCCATTATCTAAACTATACATATAAGTATAATTATCCCCACTAGGATAATTAATAATTAACTCATCCTTTTCTAAAAATTCTATCCCAGGAATAACTTTAATCAATCTTTTTTTTACAGTCTCATTACCACTTTTATCTTTTGCTCTGCATGAAATCACATAATTTCCTGGCTCATCCTTTAAATTATTATCACACTTTAAACTAACCTTACCAGAATTATCAGTAACAATAACTCCCTCATATACATCATATTCCAAAACCTCATTAGTAAAAATACTAACCGTATCTGGCATCACCAATCGTGGCTTTTTATTATCATAAACAATAACCACCCTTGAAGCTTCTTTTAACTCTACGTCATTAGATACTTCGTATTTCACTGTATAATAACCAGATTTTTCCGTATCTATTCCACTCACTTGACGACCATCTTTAAAATAAGAAATAGCTATTCCATCTGATATATTTTTGCCATCATCATACGCTTTAGCGCCAAGTTCTTTATATTTATTCATCTCACCTACATATACCAAAAAATCGCCATTTAATCTTAAAGTAAAATCATCTTTTTTAACATTTTCATTTTGTAAAATTTCTTTAGCTTCATCCCTATTCAAATAATTAAATATTTTAATTCCAATAAGTAAAATAATAAAAAATATAATAACTAAAGTTAAAAAGCCAACCACTTGACCTCTAGTATATCCATTCATAAATTATTCCTCTATACTATCAAGCACACACTCATCCGCATTAGTAATATCTTCATCAACAACTGCCGACTTTGAAGAAGCACTTTTAACCACACAAATATGAGCCTCATTACTCCATAAAGCTAAAGTAACCTTGCCATTATCATCAATTTTTAGCTCACCAGCATCCGGTAAATCACCATCAGTTTTAAGTAAATTTTTCACATCATCTGAACTAGTCTTATAATTAATTAAAAGTGTTGGATCTTCATTCAAAGCTTGCCTTTCAGCTTGATACGTTCCAGCCGATACAACAAGACCATGAGCCGCACTAATAAAAGCTTTTTCCCTAGAAGAATTAATTATTCCAAGCGCCAAAGGTGTTGTAATTAATGCTATAATTGCAATAATAGAAATAACCGCTAATAACTCAATCAAAGTAAAACCCTTTTTCATCCTATTCCTCCTCAACACTATACAAATATTCCGCTTCCCCTTTTTTCTCCACACAAACCTTTGTCAAAGCTGAAAACGGTTTATCAGTCTTTGGATTTTTAATATCAAGTGGTAAATACCCTTCATTTTGTAAATCTTCTAAAGTCTTACAAGCTATAACACCTTCCATATCTGGCATCTCGTCTAAATGCTTAGTATAATAATCTTCTGCTCCCTTTTTTAACTGCTCAATCTGCGTTTCATATAAATCATCTCTACCACTATCTAAAGAACGATTAATAGCTGGAACCGTAATTAAAGCAATAACTCCAAGTATCGCAATCACCCCAAGTAATTCTGCTAAAGTAAATCCTTTCATACCATCACCTACTATAAATTATACAGCAATTTCCAAACAAATAAAATAAAAAGTAACTATTTTCATAATTACTTTACTTCAAAATCTTCTAAATTACCATTTTCTGTGACAATTTTATTAACTTTAGTTTCAATATCTTTAAGTTCACTATCACATTCTTTTACAAGTTTCATCGCCTCAGTATATTTTTTAATAGACTCATCTAAAGAAACCTCACCGTTTTCTAAAACTTCAATAATATTTTCAAGTTCTTTTATCTTATCTTCAAACTTTTTCTCTTTTGCCATTTTACTTATCCTCCCTAACTTCTAAAACACTAGTTTTTAAAACTCCATCATTTAATTTAATATCTAATAAATCATCTTTTTTTACCTCTTTAATACTCTTCAAAGCTTTTTCATTTAAATAAGTAATACTATAACCTCGCGCTAAAATATTAAGGGGATTCAAAAGATTTAACTTATCAATAATATTTTTTACCTCGTTAATCTTATCTTTATAAAGTAAATAAGGATTTTCAAGTACATAACTTTTTTTTAACTTTGCCATTTCATTCTTATACTTCTCTACCTTACCAAGCATTATATCATTAAGTTTATCGCCCATCAAAAATAAACTTTGCTTCTTATTTTCAAACATAATTTGCGGATTCTTTATCACAAAAGAATTTTTCACCGATTCTAAATATAACTTCAAATAATTTACTTTTTTTAAAATACTTTCATTAAGTCTAATTCCAAGCTGGTCTATATGCTTTTTTAAATCACTCATATTAGGAACTGCCAGTTCAGCCGCTGCCGTTGGTGTAGGTGCCCTCAAATCAGCCACAAAATCAGCTATTGTAAAATCAACTTCATGTCCAACCGCACTAATAACTGGAACTTTAGAATTATAAATAGCCCTAGCTACAATTTCCTCATTAAAAGGCCATAAATCTTCAATAGATCCACCACCACGGCCCACAATAAGCACATCTAAATCATAATTTTGTGCTCTTTCAATATTGCGCACAATATCATCTTTCGCATTCTCACCTTGTACTAAAGTTGGAAATAATATAGTCTCACAAATTGGAAATCTTCTTTTAATCGTTGTCATTATATCTCTAATTGCCGCACCAGTACTAGCTGTAATAATACCAACTCTTTTCGGAATCTTTGGTATTTTTCTTTTATGTGCTTCATCAAATAAACCTTCAGATTTTAGCTTTTTCTTTAACTGTTCAAATGCAATATATAAATTACCTACTCCATCTTCAAGCATCTCATCAACATATATTTGATAACTTCCCATTGCCTCATATACACTAATTCTACCAGTCACTAAAACTTTCATTCCATCTACTGGCTTAAATAAAACCTTACTTGCATTACTTCTAAACATAATTGCATTAATTTTACTAGACTCATCTTTCAAAGAAAAATAAAAATGCCCAGTAGTATGCGCTTTAAAATTAGAAATTTCCCCTCTTAAAAAAACTGTCTGCAAATTTTCATCAACATCAAACTTTGCTTTCAAATAACGAGTAATTGCACTAACAGATAAATACCTATCTTCCACTACTGCACCTTTTCATGATAAATCTTATCTAAAACTCCATTTATCATCTTTCTAACACTATCATCACTATAATTTTTAGCAAGTTCAACAGCTTCATTAATTGCTACTACATCTGGAGTATCAGTATAAAGAAGTTCAAAAATTCCCATTCTAAGTATCGCAATATCAGTATTTCCAAGCCTATCAATTGTCCATCCATCTAAATATTTATTAGCCAATTTATCGATTTCATTTTTATAAGTTAAAACACCATAAACAATTTCTTTAATATATTCACTATCAATTAAAGAAACTTCCGCAATTACATCATCTACATTATATTCAATATGCATCCTATCATATACAATTATTTGATATAAAATAGTCATACATTTTCGTCTAAGTTCACTTCTATTTTCAGCCATCAAACCCACTCCTTTCCACAAATTCTCTTTTCAATTATAACACACATAAACTATATTACAAATACCTTTTTTTCAAATCATCATTACTAACTCCAAATTTCTTAGTAAACTCACGATTAGATAAAACCAAATAATTAAATCCTTTATTATCTAAAACTATTCTATTTTCTTTAAAAAAATTTAATCTAGATAAACTTAACCTCACACTTTGAAATAAATAACTTGGCCTTTGTATAAGACTCTTTTCTAAAGAAAACTGCCTCAAAATTTCTAATTTTTCACTCAAACTATCCAAAGAATAATTAAATACCACTGGTACTCTCACCGTAATTGAAATAATATCACTAATAGAATAACCTCTTTTTAAAAAGAAATCAAAAGTATTTTTAATCTTTTCTAAACTTAAAACATATAAAACTGGATTAATTCCTGTGATCTTATTAATCTCATTTTCATTATAACCAAGACTTTTTAATAAATTTCTTTTTTCTTCAAGTAAATTAATATCCATAACCATAATATTAGAATTTCTTTCAATCATTTTTTTAATTCTTAAAATATCATAACCTTTTGAAATAAAATAAGCCAAGTGTTTTTGTAAATTATAAAGATTAACCGTATAAATAAAAGGTGTATCTTTCATAATTTTATTAATTTCCTTATCATTAAAACCTAAATCTTTAAAAAAATTTCTTTTTTCAGTTAAATTTTCCATAGAAATACTAAATAAACTTGGAAGCCCTACAGTCAATTTATGAATATCTTTTTTGGAATAGCCATAACTCTTAAGCAACTCTAGTTTACTTAAAATATAATCCTCACTCACTGTAAGTAACTGTGGTAATCTAAGTGTCATTTTGTAAACTTCTTCTTTTGAATATCCCAAACAATCTAAAAAGCCAAAACGATTCTTAAGCGTTTTGGATGAATAATTAAACATGGTAGGATTCAAAACAGTCATCGAAATTATATCATTATCACTATAATTCATTTTCCTAAAAAAATCAAAAGTATTAATAATCTTACCTTCTAAATTATCTAAACTATATCTACCTACCGCATAACTATTTAAAATTTTCTCTTGTTTTTTATCATCATAACCAAAATCATCTAATATTTTCATAATTAATCACCTTTTAAATAATCTTTAAGTGAAAATAAATACCAAAAATGAACATAAATATATAAAATAATAAATATTGTCCAGCCTAAAATAGGCACAATTAAACTAACAATCCAAATATAAGGAAGAACATAAATTTCCTCACCAGGGACCTTTAATTTTGAACTAACTAAACAACCAACTTTTATATTAAAAATTAAAAACATCACAAGTCCAGGAAAAATGCCTAATATAAAACCTAAAAACCAATAATACCATCTATGATACCAAGCATCTTTATCATATAAATCCATTTTATAAGCAATATAAAAAGTAAAAAGACCAAAAGTTAAAAAATTTAAAATAACATATACCCAAAAATATTTTTTACTAAGCACTATATCTCTCTCCTTCACAAAGGTCAAAAAAAAGATAATAAATTATCTTATTGGCAAGAACCCTCGCCTGGCTTAGACCCTTCGACATACTCTTTGTCAATAAGCTTACAAGATGTTTTTGTCATAGAGTCTTGAAGATAGCCCCCTAATAATTTAACTAAACTAACAACTATAACGCTGACAACCGCTATAATTAGTAAATATTCTACTAGGGCTTGACCTTTATTATTTATTTTCATAACACCCTCCACAAAAATATCATACTTTATTCTAATTATAATTTCTTTTACAAAAAAAATCAACCCCATTAGCAAAAAACAAACAAATATATAATTTACTTTTCTTGTATATAATTTACTTTTATTTTGCTTGTACATAATTTACTTTTCTTGTATATAATTTAATCATCTTTCAATAATTTTGCTTAATTACCTAAATAAAAAGACAAAAAACTTAAAAATGTGCTAATATAAAAATGGTGACAATTATGAAAATAATAGAAGCAAAAACATTTTTACAAAAATTAAAAGGTCTTATGTTTAAAAAAGAATTCAACTATATATTAAAATTAAAAACAAATGGCATTCATACATTCTTTATGAAAACAAATATTGACGTTATTTTAACAGATAAAAATAATAAAATATTATATATTTATAAAAATCTAAAGCCTAATAAAATAATACTCCCTAAAAAAAATGTCAAATACACCTATGAAATGCCAGTAAATTTTATTCACAAAAAAATTGGTGATAATTTATATAAAGAAAAAAACAAGTAATTAAAATTACTCATTTTATATTATTCTGGATAAACACTCACTTGTTTACGGCTACGTCCTAAACGTTCAAACTTCACACGGCCTTGTATCTTCGCAAATAAAGTATCATCTTTACCAATACCAACATTCACACCTGGATAAATTCTTGTACCTCTTTGACGATATAAAATAGAACCACCTGTCACAACTTCTCCATCAGCTGCTTTCGCACCTAGTCGCTTAGATTCACTATCACGTCCGTTTTTAGTTGAACCTTGACCTTTTTTATGGGCAAATAATTGAATATTTAACTTTAATAATTCCATAAACTACACCTCCTCGTATATTTTTATGTTCTTACTGTATTTTTTCTCTAACTCTTTTAACAAGCTAGTCATGTTTAAAATAAGCAAACGTGTTTCACGGCTATCTTTCAAAATATTAATCGAAACACCATCAGATAAAACCTCATAACTAATAGCTTTATCATCAAGTCTTAAAATCCCATTTATACTAGTAATAACAATTGAACTTACAGCCGCACAAACAATATCCTTGCCATAATCATCAAACATCGCATGACCACTGATTAAAATATTTTTCTTAGAAATTTCGACTTTAATCATTAAGCCACTAACTTAGTAATTTCAAGCTTTGTATATGGTTGACGATGTCCTTGAGTTCGGCGATATTTTTTCTTTTGTTTATACTTGTAAACTTTAACTTTTTTACCTTTACCATGTTTTAATACTTTCGCTTCTACTTTCGCACCTTTCACATAAGGATTACCTAAAGTAGATCCAATCATTAAAACATTTTCAAATGTAACTTTACTATCCGCATCCGCATTTAACTTTTCAGTATATAAAATGCTTCCCTCTTCAACGTAATATTGTTTTCCTCCAGTTTCAATAACTGCTTTCATACTTTTAACCTCCTTTTAAACTAAGACTCGCCATTAAGGTAAGATAAATCTTTTAAAACCTTTTCTGCGCGGTTGTAGATGGAGCTCTACACATCTACAAATTTTATCACAATCTCTTCCTAAAGTCAAACCTTTTTTTAAGCATAAACCGTTCAGTATGATTAATTTGTGATAATGTCTTAAGTGTTAATTTGCGAAAATGTCCTAGTAGTAATATTATATGTCACCGAG
>CALVRA010000009.1 GCA_944358415.1 uncultured Bacilli bacterium
GTCTAACAAACAAAAACACACTAACAGCCAAAAACAGTATAAACTGAATAATCTGAAACACTTTAAAACCATTTGTTTTCAAAACTATCACCACCTAAAATATATTATTCACATACATAATCTTGAAGCTCAAGCATTCCTTTAAGCTCACCATAAGTAATTTTTTGATTCATCTTAATTCCAATAAAACTATCCTTATCATTATCTGTTACTAACCTAATACCACCATTAATCAAAGATACTTTCATATAAGGTTTACTTGATCTTACACTATTTGCTATATCAGTAAGCTGACTTCTATATTCATCTGGAAAAATCATATCAACCGTAAACTTCATATCAGCCACTCTATCATCCTTAACCTTAACCTCTATTTTAGAATACTTCTTAATATCCTCAGACTCATCATCAAAAGTGCATATTAACTTCTGACTATTTCCACATCCAGTCATCATAAAAACTACAAATAACAAAAACAAATATTTTTTCATTTATTTTACCTCACTCAAAATTTTTTCTCCATTAACCGCTCCAACTAACGTTGAAGTAACCTCACCATTTTTAAATATCATAATAGTTAGCGTCGCACTAGCTGGATATTCTTTAATAATATCCTCACACTTCTTAGAATCTACATTAAGAGTTGCCACTTTAATATCTTTGTTATTCTTAGCTATATCGATTAAAGTTGTCATCATAGCCACACATGGTGGACATGAATTAGAAGAAAAATCTAAAATAACTGGCTTATCAGACTTCAAAACCTCTTTCTCAAAATTCTCATCCGTAATCTTCACAACTCCCACACTAACCGCATCTTCTAAAACTTCTTCATTATTCATATTTATATAATAAAAACTTCCAATACCACCTAATATACAAACAAAAATAATAATTCCTATAATTAGCATAACTTTCTTCCCCATAAAAACCTCCTAAATAATTCCTATAATACCTTCTATAATCTTCCATATACCAAATATAATTAATATACTTCCTGAAATCCTATTGATAATATTATAATGTTTCTTAATAAAATCAAAAGTACTTTTAAGTTTTTCCAAAAACAAAGTCGTAATCATAAATGGAATAGCTAAACCTAAAGAATAAAGTAAAAGAAGTATAGCTCCTTTTAAAACGCTGCCCGTAGTACTAGCTAAAATCAAAGCCGATGATAAAAATGCCCCTACACAAGGTGTCCATGTCAAAGAAAATATAATTCCAAATAAAATAGAGGTTAAAAAAGTCAAATCATTTTTACCAAAATTAACCCCTTTAGCCTTATTTAAAAACTTAAATAATATCACTCCCACATAATTAAGCCCAATAATAATTAAAAATAAACCAAATACAATATTCAAATAATCCGTATATTCATGTATAACCTTACCAAACGAACTTGCAAAAACACCAAGTAAAATAAAAACTATACTAAATCCCAAAACAAAACCAAACGCATTAAACAAAGATTTTTTTAAATTCTCATTTTTACCCGCAAAATATGAAATATAAAGTGGAATTACTGGCAAAACACAAGGCGAAATAAAAGAAGCAAATCCCTCAAAAAAAGTAATAATATATTCCATTAAAACCTCCTACTTTTCTCTTACATAATAATTATACTAGTTTTAGATATTTTAGTAAATCAAAAAAAGAATTACCACCCAGATAATTCCCTAATCACTAACTCTAACTTTAACCCCATTAATCTCCTTATAAACACGCCTTTCGTTTTTAGAAACCTTTTTCATAATCTCATCTTCTAAATCAAAACCAAGCATCTCTGATAAACCAAGTAAATAAATAGCCACATCCGCTAGTTCCTCACTCAAATCATCTTTCTTCTTTCTGTACGCCTCATAAGCCTCGGCCACCTCACCATATAAAAAGCAAAACTCTTTTTCTACATCCGTAATATTAAATCCCTTATTAACCTTATTTTGCCAAACATCTTTTTGAACCTGTTTTAAACTCATATCCGCTTCTCCTATCCTATCTGATTTATTAACTCTTCATATTCTCTTTCAATATTACCATCAGAAAAAACAATATTTTCTCCATCTATAACCCAGCTATTTGAATTATCAGATAACAAATTTAAAACATCCTCTGAAATATTCAAAATAGAAATAAGCTCATCTATCGAATTTTCCACTGTTTTATCCGAAATAATAACACCATCCACTAATTTCTTTTCATATAAATCAGTATAATAACTATCTAAACCCTTATCTGAAATATAACTCATAGCTTTATCTTTTGTCATATTCTCAGTGTAATTTTTCTTACACTCCTCTAGCTTACTTCTTACTGAAGAAATATATTTTTTAGAACTTATAAAATCTTTTCCATCAGACAAATAATTATCCACTGAAAGCAAAGTAACTATTCTCTCATCATTTATAATATCTAATATTTCAATCAGATTATTCAAAGTATCTTTTAAATAACTCTTAAAAGAAACCTCTACCATCGCATAATCACCGCTCGTAATAGTCCTATCTAATCTTTCATTTATCTCATCTATATCAATATCTTCCGCATTAGCCAGTTCATTTATCTCACTAACCTCTTCCATTAACTTATCTTCCTGACCCAAATCAGAAATAACCATATATCCTATAATTCCAATAATAACTAATAAAATTACTATAATAGCAAATATAACTTTCTTTTTCATTTTAATTCTCTCCTTTTAATTTATTCCAAAACTACCATATCTACATAACTAGCCAAATAATTATCCTCTAAAATAAGTTTACCCTTCTCTAATTTAAACACACTCGTTTTTGGAATATCTATATCTTCCGAAGCTATAGATATTTTATTCCTCGTATAATATAACTTATTGCCTTTTATTTCATAAATGCCACTAGACTTTTCCAAATCTTTTCGCAAAACAAATCGCCAATCATCTGGTTTACTAGTCAAATACTCTATAACTAACTCCGCCGTAAATTTTCCACTTTTCTCATCAAATCCATCAGTAAATACTGCCCTAACCATTGGCTTAAACTCCTTATCCGGTGATAGTGAAATACCATCTCCCATCGCATGCTTAGAAAGCATTCCACCCATTTTTTTAGAATATTCCTCTGCTTTTTTCAAAAAACAATAATTACCATACCTTACACTATAAGTAATCGTATTATATAAAATATTATTTTTAACCGAATAATCAATAACCGTAAAATCATTATTTACATCATAATAATAAGTAGTATCATTACAATACACTTTCTTTAAAGTATTCAAATAACTCTTAACCTCTTTTTTCAAAACCTTATTGCCCCTAACATTTTTGTATGAATAACTTCGGTCATTTTCCTTACCCATAAATGATAATCTTGGAACCCCTAATATAATAAACTGCTTCTCTAAACCACTACCATCAGTATAACTTTTTAAATTGTAACCCAAAGAACCTATTTTCAAAAAAACAAATATAACTAATAAAATCGAACAAATAATCAGTATCCACTTCTTCATAGAAACTTCACCACCAACATTATATCCTAAATCAGAAAATTATTTCAATATTTGGCTTGCCAAAACCCTACTTATTATAAGCAAAAAAACAAACTAAAAAGTCTGTTAAAATAAAATTATGGCAATTACTCTTGAACAAATTTCACATAATCTGCACTATCTTCTGTGCCATTAAACCTTCTAGCCGATACAAAATTCAAATTAGGATAATGCTTCCTCAAATCTTCAAGTGCATACTCACACCCTGAACCGCCACTAGTTACAAACACATAAATATTCTTATTAGAAAAATCATTTAACTCAATAAATGTATTAATAACTCTTGGAGCCACACCCCACCAAATTGGAAAACCAATCAAAATCTTATCATAATCATCACTAATAACCTCATTTAAAATCTCTGGCCGAGAACCTTCATTAGTCATTTCAAGTGATGACCTACTTTCCTTATTATTCCAATCTAAATCTAAATCTGTATATTTATCCCTAGGAACAATTTCAAGTATCTTCCCATCCAAAGCCTTAGCTATTTTTTCTGCCACCTTCTCAGTTACTCCACTAGCTGAAAAATAACTAACTAATATTTTCATATAATCAAATCCTTTCTAAAATAAAAATCTAACTATGATGTCCATATCTACGATGACTATGCTTATATTCTATTAAGCTTTTATTATCGCAAAAACCATCATTATTTTTATCTACATAATTTCTCTGATAACCACATTCATCATTTAAACATGTTTTATTTTTATTTCCATATCCAAGAGCCTTAACAGAAAAAGTAAAAACCAAAGAAATAACTAACCCCATTAATATAACACCTAATTTTTTCATTTATTATTTCCTTCCTTCTTTGAAAATATCTCCGTATGACCACTAAAACCATATTTATTAGATATTGGATCTTTAAATAGAAACGACTTCATCGGTAAAAGTGTCAGTACCATATAAAAACCAAATAAAATAAATAATCCTATACATGATAAATAACTAATCATAAATCCCAAAAATTCCATATCTATTATATAATAAAATGTCATTTGGCTCAAAATAATTGAAACATAAAATAAAGCAATATCAATAACTAAAATAGACCTTTTTAAAAAGAATTTATATGTATAGAAAATAAACGGAATAACTATAATCAAAACAAGTAAACTTAAAAGCTTAGCTAAAAAATAATTACCAGAGCTTCCATATAAAAATCCATCATATAACCCCCAAATAAAGGTGGGTGTCAAAGCAATTTTAATGTGTTCCCAAATACTTTCATTAACCGCCGTAAAAAGACCAATCACCTTATTATGATTAGTTAAATCATAAAGAAAATGTGAAAACGTACCAATTAAAGAAATAATTATAATACTAAATATCATAAATTGCCCCCTTTAACTAATATATTTTTTAATCTCTTGATTTGTTATGTGCAAATAACTATAAATTATTTAGTAATTTCAATATAAATTTTCTATATTCTATAAATTCCTTATCATTATTCACCATCAAAACAAAATTAATTTTACCAAATAAATTACACAAATAACTAAATTTATCTTTTATATTTAATTTCTTCAAATGAGAATAAATTCCATACTTTTTTATATAATAAACTTCTTGTCTAATCTTCTTTCTTTTTTTTCTCAAAACCTGTGCCTTTTCATTAACACAAATACCAGTCACAGTTTGCGAATTATTACTATAAATCACACGTATCTTATCATAATTTAGCTGCATTCCAAGCTTCTTAAGTTCATCTTTAACTTTGTAAATAACCTTTTTCACATCAAAATCACCAGAAAAAGTCATATCATCTGAATAACGTGTATAATTAATATTATTTTCCCCACAAAAAGCTCCAATTTTTTCATCAAAATTTCGCATAATCAAATTAGAAATATAAGAAGAAGTAGGGGCTCCTTGCGGTAAAAATTCATTATAAGTACATAAATAAGTCAATAATATTCTCACACTCTTAGGAAAATACTCTTCCAAAAAACATCTATTATAAACATCCATAAAACTTATACTGTTAAAAAAATCCTTAATATCTAATTTTAACAAAATCTTCTTACCTAAATGTAATAAAGCATTATCTTTAATGGATTTTCCTTTAACATAAGCAGTCGCATACTTTGATACCTTAAACCCTTCTAAAACATTATTTAAAATTCTCTTTTGAATACACTTTAAAAAATAACTAGGCTCATATATAACTCTCTTACTACCATCTTTCTTTGGTATCTCATATTTTTTATAATTACATTCTATATTATTACTAAGTATATAAAGTTTTTTAATCTTTTCTTTATCACTCAGATTACCATCAATTAGATTAAGAGATAACAAAAATTCATTAGACTTATCTTTAGTAATATTGTCGAACATTTTCATCACCTCTTAAAAGAGCAATACCCAAGATATTGTAATATGAAAGCGTGCAATACTACATGAAATGTAGGATAAGCACGATGGAGTATTACAATCATAATGATTTAACACTCGTATAATCATTAACTATACTTATAAATGTCCCTTAGCGACTCGCTAAAATATAAAATTAAACCACTATTGCTCTTAAAAATATTATAGCACAAAAAAATGACTTAAAAAGCCATTTTATTTAATTTCAATAGTTTTTGAAGGTTTTTCGATAGTTTCTTTTGGCATACATACTTTTAAAACACCATCTTTAAACTCAGCTGATACTTTACTTTCATCTATATCGCCAACATAGAATTTACGTTCCATAGAACCATAAAATCTCTCTTGACGAATAAAGTCTTTCTTTTCCTCTTTATCTTCAGATGCTCTTTCAGCTTTAATAGTTAAATAACCATCATTATAATCAACTGTCACATCATCTTTACTTAAACCTGGCATATCAGCTTCAATAACATAATTATCTTTATCTTCATAGATGTCACATTTCATATCAACACTTGGAGTAAAAATGTCAAACATACTATCTAAATCAAATCTTCTTGGTAACATTCTCATATTCATTCCTTCTTTCTTTTACAATTATGTTATACCACTATTTTTAGCACTTGTCAAGTATGAGTGCTAAAAAATGACAAAATTTTTAAAAAAAGATGATTTATAAAACCATCTTTACTCTCTCATTCATTCTATTCTTTCCAAGTAACCTCATAATCTCATATAAATCAGGAGTATTAGACTTACTAGTTAAACTAACTCTTATAACTGTACTAAAATCCGCAATACTTCCTTTATAATTATCAGGATTTTCTTTATATTCTCTCATTTCACCTGCATATCCAAGCTCCATAGCTGCTTTTTTCATATTACTAAACCAAGTATCCTTATCATCATTTATATCATAATATTTATTTAAATAAATATCTAATATATTTTTAATATCATTTTTATCAGTAATCTTTTGAAATTCATATTCTTTAGGTTCAAATAATTCATCATACATATACCAAATTTGATTTTTTACATCGCCAAAATATCCAATATCCTTACGAGGCTTTTTCTGCTCTCTTTCAATGTTAAATATTTTAGTAGAATAATCTTTATATTTTTCTAAAAGTAAAGCAAAATCTTTATCATACATTCTTGCCCACTCAAGCGTCATATCATAAACTTCACTTGCCTTTAGCGTACTAATATAATTTTTAGAAATATTCATAAGCTTATCATGATCAAATAAACTTCCGCCAACTGGCATCTTTTTAAAATCTAAAACAAACTCTGAAACATCCTTATCCTTATTTTGATTCATCCACATTTCAAAATTAGAATTCGCCACAGTTTCTAAATAAAGCATAACCGCTTTATTAGGAATACCTTTCTCATGATAATAACTAATAGCAGCCTCTGGATCTTTTCTCTTACTGAGCTTCCTTTTAGTTCCATTATCTTCAATAGTAATTGGCGAAATATGCGCATATTTAGGAACTTTAAACCCTAAATATTCAAATAACTGAACATGCACAGGAACTGAAGAAAGCCACTCATCACCTCTAATAACATGTGTTGTTCTCATCAAATGATCATCAACCGCATGAGCAAAATGATATGTTGGAAGTCCATCAGATTTAATAATAACAATATCTTGATCATTTTCAGGTAATTCTATTTTACCCTTAATTTCATCTTTAAATTTAAATCTATGGTTAAAATTACCTTTAGACTTTAATCTAATAATATATTTTTCACCATTCTCAATTTTTTCAATCACTTCTTCCATAGTTAAACTACGGCATCTTGCATAATAACCATAATAACCTATTCTCTCTTTATGTTTTTCTTGTCTTTCTCTATCTTCCTTTAAACTTTCCTGCGAGCAAAAACAAGGATAAGCCTTATCTTCAATAATTAATTTTTTTGCAAAAGCTTTATAAATATCTTCCCTTTCACTTTGAGTATAAGGACCATATTCTCCTTTATCACCATCAATAGTAACACCCTCATCAAAAATAATATCAAAATTAGCTAAATCATTAATAATTTTAGAAGTCCCATCCTCAATACTCCTTTTTTGATCAGTATCCTCTATTCTTAAAAAGAAAACACCATTACTTTGATTAGCCATTTTCATAGAAATAAAAGCCGCATATAAAGCTCCTAAATGAACAAACCCTGTTGGACTAGGTGCATATCTTGTTACCATTGCTTTATCATCTAAATTTCTATTTGGATATAACTTTTCATAATATTCAAAATCATGCTTTGTTTTTAATAATCTATCTGCATACTCTTTTCTATCCATAATATCCCTCTTTCCTTTAATATTATCTTATAATACAAAATAAAAATCAAGCACAAAAACAAAATAAGCTCATTTTTGAGCTTATTCTGTTATTTCGGCATCTGTAGACGTATCATCAGAAGTACCACCATCTCCACCAGTACTAGAGCCACCTTGAGAACCACCTGTAGAACTTCCAGAACTAGTAGAATCACCATCTTCCTTAGGTGGTGTAGGTATTCCAGCACCATTTAAAGCATCATTTTCATCATCATTATCTTTACTACTAGAAGAACTTGAACTACTAGTAGATGGTGTCGATGTCGTATTTCCACCAGCCGTTACTGTAATTGAACTAACATCTTCAACATTAGCCCCAGATGGTACACTTTGACTTAAAACATAGCCATTTCCACCTTTCACACTAACACTTATACCATGACTAGAACAATATGATCTCACATAATCCACAGTTTTTCCAACAAAACTAGGAAGCTGTACCAAAGACCTTGAACCAGTTTCATCCGCACCAATAACTTCTTTCTCATAAGGAGTATTCACATCAAAACTAAATGATTTAATTACCTTAGTTTTTTTCTTACCTAAATTTTCTTTCATTGCATTAGAAACCGCTTTCACACTATCATCATATAAAACATAATTGTAAAGTGATAAATTAGTTCCACCGTAATCATATATTCTTGCATCATAACCATTTAACTTTAATCTTTGAATACCTAAAACATCAGCCATATTATCCATACCACTACTCTTAGAAGCCACATCTTTAAATACATTGTATAAAGAAAGTATTTGATCAGTAGTCATATTAGTAACCATATTATTGCTAATCGTATCTAATAATTTATAAACTGTATCTAAACTATCAATATCCTTAAATTTATTAAGTAACGCGGTTACAACCTCCTGTTGATGTTCTCCTCTAATAAAATCATTACTTGTATAATTTGTCCACTTAGAAGAACACATACTAGGATTTGGATGACGATTACGTGCAAACGCTAAAGCTTGCTCACCATTTAAAGTTTGAAGTCCCTTTTCAATATAAATCGTATTCGCACCCCACTGTCTTTTACTATTTTGCTCACACAAATTATAAGGAACGTCAATTTCTACGCCACCTAACGCATCTACAAGTTGTACCACACCAGCAAAATTAATTTTAACATAATAATCAATATTAATATCTAAGAAATTTTCAATAGTATTCATCATACATGTCTCGCCTTTCCAAGCCGCATGCGTAATCTTATTCTTACGCTCACCAGGGAAACATGCGATTGGAACATAAGAATCTCTTGGAATACTTAATATAGTCGTACTTAAAGTCTTTGGATTAAAAGTAATAACCATAAGTGAATCACCATTAAATGACCCATTTTTAATGCCTTCCGCATCAGAATCAACACCCATAAGTAAAACTGTAAATGGCTCAGTTATTTCCTTCGCATTAGCTTCATTAACCTCATCATTTTCTTCTTTCACTTTCTTACTTTCTGTAAGTAACACCTTAGTCTTATCCTTTATATCTTCATAACCTTCCATACTACCAAACATTACCGAATAATTAGTTGGTAAAAATATATAATTAATCTCTTCATTATATAAAGCATCTATAAGCGCAATATAACTATCATATTCTTTGGTCTTATTATCTAACTTTTGTTTTTCTAAAACCTCAAGTGGTATTTTGTATCCTTCATAACTAGTCTTATCATTTAAAATACCAATCTCTGAATCACCAATATCTTTAATACTAGAAACTTTATTATCTTTCAAAGTAACTAGACTAGTAGAATAAGTTGTATATCCAGAAGTATCACTAACCTTAGATAAAGTATTGTAAACCTTATCTACATTATATCCAGCAAATACAGAAAGGCCTCCTATCAAAAGCATTAAAATAATAACAATAAAAAGCTTTACTTTCTTATATCTGCCTAAAAATCTAAGACTTAAAATAAACAAAACAAAACTCAAAATTCCAAGTCCAATTGAACCAAATAATCTTAAATTATTTTCAATATTGTTAAGCTTTGATATCGAAAAAATAAAATATCCTACTCCACCAAATAAAACTAAAACACTAATTAAACATACAAAAAATAATAGTTTATGCTTAGTAAGTTTTTTCATACAAATCCTCCTCGCATACTATATAAGTATATCCTATATTTTAAATTTTAACAAGACCTGCATAAAATATTTTCCCCAATTTGAACAAAATAAATACAAAAATTGACAAACTTTTTTAATAAATTAAAAACCGCCAAAATATAGCGGTTCTTTCAAAATTGGAGGGCCTAGTCGGATTTGAACCAACGATCAGGGAGTTGCAGTCCCATGCCTTACCACTTGGCTATAGACCCAGTCAAAAGGTTGAATTGTAAGAGAATTACTAGAAATTTTATTAAAAATTTCACCGGTTTCAACCAGACCGAAGTACTTGTGCGTCATTTATATAAATGACTAAAATGCAACAGCACGTACTATAAAAACAGGCAAAGTAAAATTTTCTACAGCACGTGCTAAGCAATATCATTTTATTATATTTTAATTATCTTGTCAATAATTGTCGAATTTTTTTGAGTAAAAAATTCTCTTATCATTCAAAATATATGTCAATTCAATAATAATTATACTTATTTATTTCTAAGTTCCGCACCAAGTTCTTTAGAGACCTTATCAATTATATTATTAAAAACTTCCATAACTTCATCTTCACTAAGCGTCTTAGATTCTGATGAAAAAGTAAGTGAATAAGCTAAAGATTTTTTACCTTCTAAAACATTCTCACCCTCATAAACATCAAATAGCCTAACATCGCTCAAAAGTCTGCCACCAGATTTTTTAATAGCATTCATAACCTCTAAAGAAGTTATACCCTTATCCACAATAAACGCCATATCTTTAACAATCTCTGGATATTTTAAAGCTTCCTTAAACTTAATTGGCTTAACCTTACTCATCAAAGCCTCCAAAGAAAGCTCAGCTACAAACACATCATCTTTACTAACTGATGGATGTACCTTACCAATTATACCTATCATCTTTCTATCAAGCATAATCTTCGCACAAATTCCAGGATGTAAATCAGTTAATGTAGCCTTTTCAAAAGTATATCTGTTCTTAAATCCTAAATAATCCAAAACATTTTGAACAATACCTTTTACTAAATAAAAATCTACCGGAATATTAAGATTCTGCCATTTACTCAAAATATAATTTCCTTCCATCAAAATAGAAATCTTACTTTCCTCATTATAATCCGCATCATAAGTCTTAGAAATCTCATAAATCATAACATCACTAACCTTATGTGCACGATTATATTCATAAATCTTAAGTAATGATGGAATCAAAGTAGTTCTAAGTACTGATTTATCCACACTCATTGGCTTAGGTAAATTAATCTGCTTTTTATCCTCATACTTAAAGCTATCGGCCATATTAGGTGACACTAAAGTATAACTCTTAACCTCATTTAAACCTAAACTACGAAGCCTTTTAGAAATAATCTTACGATATTTTATATCAGATGCATACTCACCTTTTTTAATAGGTACATTTGGTAACGTTGACTTCAAATTATGATAACCATAAAGTCTGCCAACCTCTTCCGCAATATCATTCACATAAGGATCAATATCAAGTCTCCTTGGTGGAATAACCACCTCAAACTCTCCATTATTATATTCAAACGGAAAACCTAAACGATTAAGCTCTATCTTAACATCATCATCAGAAATTTGAATTCCAAGTAACGCATTAATCTCAGATGATTTAAAATTCACTTTCTTTACTGTCTTATCCATTTTATCATGTTTAACAGTTCCTGATAAAACCGTCGCTCCTGCATATTTTTCAAGTAAATGACAAGCCCTTTCAATCGCCTTTAAAGTATATTCATAACTAAGTCCCTTACCATATCTAATAGAAGCCTCACTTCTCAAATCAAGTCTGTTAGAAGTATTTCTAATACTAACCCCATCAAATATCGCACTTTCAATTAAAATAGACTTAGTATCTGAAGTAACCTCAGTATTTTCACCACCCATTACTCCAGCAATACAAACTGGTTTATCACCATCAGTAATAACAATATCGTTACTACTTAAAACCCTTTTTTTACCATCTAAAGTTGTAATCTCTTCATTCTCTAAAGCATCTCTAACTAAAATTTTCTCACCTAAAGCATCTTTGTCAAAAAAGTGAAGTGGCTGACCATACTCAAGCATCACATAATTTGAAATGTCCACAACATTGTTAATAGACCTCATACCATAAGCCGTAAGTCTCCTTTTAATAAACTCTGGTGACTCACCTATCTTAACACCAGTAACCATCTTAGCTAAATAATAAGGACATTTATCCGTTTCAACCTTCAAATTAAAATGATTTTTAATATCATCTTTAATAGGACTTGTCTTATCATCTGGTAAAACAACTGGCCTATTTAAAATTGCTCCAATCTCATAAGCAAAACCAATATGATAATAACAATCATTATTACGGTGTTTATGAATATCAAGTTCATATAAAGTATCATCTAAATTAAGATACTTCATCGCATCCATACCAACCTTTGCCTTACTACTGACCTCATAAATACCCTTGCTATAAGTCTCATCATTTTTTTCTTCCAACCCAAGCTCATAAAGCGCACAAAGCATACCATTAGACTCTACTCCTCTAATCTTACTTTTCTTAATCTCAAAATTACCAGGTAAAACTGCTCCAGGTAAAGCCACAATAACTTTAAGACCTTTTCTAACGTTAGGAGCTCCACAAACAATCTGTAAATTCTGATTTCCCACATCAACTTGACATACATGTAAATGATCAGAATCAGGATGCATCTCGCATTCTAAAACCTCACCAATTACCAAATTATCAATATGATTAGTAATAACCTTTTCAATATTAATGCCAGCTTTCGTTATCTTAACCGCAAGCTCTTTTAAATCTTGATCAGAAATATCAATATAATCTTTAACCCACTCTAAATCTATCATTAATTGGCCTCCTTTCTATCAAATACTTTACTTTCTCTTAAATCATTCGTATAAAATACCCTTAAATCATTAATACCATATTTAATCATAGCTAACCTCTCTGCTCCAAAGCCAAACGCAAAACCAGACCACTCTTTAGGATTATAGCCACAATTCTCTAAAACCTTCGGATGTACCATTCCTCCACCAGCTACCGTAATATAACCAGTATTCTTACAAATATTACATCCCTTTCCCTTACAATGATGACAACTAATATCCATCTCTACAGAAGGTTCCGTAAAAGGATAATAACTAGGTCTAAATCTTGTTTCACAATCTTCACCAAATAAATGTTTTGCAATCACATCAAAAGTTCCCTTTAAATCAGATAAACTAATATTTTTATCAACAAGCAAACCCTCTATCTGCATAAACTGATGAGAATGTGTCGCATCATCATCATCCCTTCTATAAGTTTTACCAGGACAAATCATTCTAATTGGAACTTTTCCTCCTCCAGCAAGCATGCATCTAATTTGAACTGGTGAAGTTTGACTTCGTAAAAGTAACTCCTCACCCTCAATATAAAACGTATCTTGTGCATCTCTAGCTGGATGTCCCTTAGGTAAATTAAGCATTTCAAAATTATACTTATCCTTTTCAACCTCCGGACCATCAATCACATCAAATCCCATTGAAAGAAGTAACTCTTCTACATCCTCAATCATTTTCTCTAAAATACTTGGTGCCCCAAGCTTAATTTCCATTGCTGGAAGCGTAATATCAATACTCTCATTTTGTAATTTTTCATTTAATAACTTTACTTCTATTTCTTCTTTTTTACTATCGATAAGTTCATTAACCGAAACCTTGACATTATTAATCAAAGCTCCAAAAGACTTCTTATCCTCATCACTAAGTTCCCTCATTTTGGCATATAAAGATGTAATAACACCTTTCTTCCCCAAATAATGAGCCTTAACCTCACTTAAATCGTGTAAAGAAGAAACACCTTCTAAATCTTTTTTTAAATTACTTAAAATTTCCTCTAATTCCAAAAAAATCCCTCCTAACAAAAAAATCACCATCCAATAAGGACGTGATTAACGTGGTACCACCTTAATTCGTAAGTAAAACTTACCTCAAAAACTATAACGCGTTACCGATATGTCTTTGCACACATAGCTCCTAAGGTGAATTCATAAAAGATTATTACTAGTTTCCACCAACCACTAGCTCTCTACAAATAATTACTTTTACTACTACGTCTTAATCATCGCTTTTCAAATTACAGTATCAATTATAACACATTTTTCTAAAAACACAAAGAAAAAAACACTAACTAAGTGTTTTCCCATTACTAACTACATTTTGAGCCTGATAGTCTTGAACTACCATCTTTAAACTTTCTAAAGTTCCAGGCTCCACTTTCTGCCCCAGTGGTAAATAAAACTTTTCCGCATAAATATTTTCTACACCAACACTAGGAAATGCCGTAAACATCTTCTCCTGCATATCAAATACATGTGAAGTTCCGCCATGTTTTCTATTTTCATAATTACTATTCATATCATTAATAATATCAGCTAATACCATTATTTTACCTCCGCTTCTGCCATAGCCCTTACAACCATTTGGCTATCATTTTTAAAATAAGCATCGAATAAAACATCATTGCCAATAACCTTACTGATTAAATTAGTCATAATAATCTCATCAGTAAAGAAATTATTATCCACATCACCAACTAAATTATTCGTAAGAATTTCAGTATATCCCTCATTTAATGCTAAAAGTGAATCATTATCATCATTAAAACCATAATGGTTATCCTTAGATGTAATCACTCCAAGCAAACTGTGCATAAGCCAGTGCCTCGCATCTGCCTCGGTAATAAGTCCGTAATTAATAGCTATTTCATTATTATGAGGAATGTACTTACAAGGCATTTTTACTAAGTACATACTCTCTCTTTTTATCTTTAAAGTCTTAAGTCTCTCTTTCAAAGTCGTCAAATCAATATCCTTAAATATTTCGTGAAAAATTGTAATAAGTTCTAAAAGATTATCTTTAACCTCTATAGTTAAATTTTCATTACCATCTAATATGACTTTGATTTCTTCCATCATAACTTAACCACCTGATTTGTATTATATCACACACAAAAGCAAAAGTATACATTTTTTCCACTTTTTTTTGACATTTGTTATACACTTTTATTTTAATAAACATGCAAAACTCCTTATATTATAATACTTTGCACACTTTTATTGCCTAATTTTATAAATTGTTATATAATGTGGAAAAGTGGAAAGTTTTCCACAAAATGTAAATAGAAAGTGTGATAAAAATGAAAACATTTCTTCCAATAATTTTAGGAACCGATGCTAACGCCTATGGACTAGCTAGATCATTTAACGATAAATATAATATAAAATCACTAGCACTAGGTTCTTTCCCATTAAAAGAAACTAAAAATAGTAAAATAATTGACGTTAAAATAATCAAAGACATAAATAAAGAAGAAGTCTTAATTAATACCCTATTAAAACTAGGTAAAGAATATAAACAAAAATATGACTACTTAATTTTACTATCATGCGCTGAATGGTACACCAACCCAATCGTCAATAATATAGAAAAACTAAAAGAATATTATATTCTACCATTCATGAATAAAGAGTTAAAAGACAAACTAGAAGATAAAGAAAGCTTCTATCAAATATGTGAAAAATATAATTTAGACTACCCTAAAACATATATTGTCACCAAAGAAAACAAAGATAATATAACCTTGCCTTTCAACTACCCTGTCGCCCTAAAACCATCAAATAGTACTCTATATTCGAATGTAAACTTTGAAGGTAAAGAAAAAAGCTATAAAATAAAAGATAAAGATACTCTAAAACAAACCGTAGATAAAATATTTGACTCTGGCTATAATGGACATATCATCATCCAAGATTTTATCCCAGGTAGTGATGACACCATGTACGTTTTAAACTGTTACTCAAACAAAGAAGGTAAAGTCAAAATGATGTGCTTTGGTAGATGTATCTTAGAAGAACACTCACCTTACGGTGTCGGTAACTATAGAGCTATCATCTCAGACGGAAATAAACAAATTTATGAAAAAATAAAAAATTTCCTAGAAGATATCCACTACATCGGCTTTTCTAACTTTGATTTAAAATATGACTACCGCGATCAAACATATAAACTATTTGAAATAAACATTCGTCAAGGAAGAAGTAGTTACTTCACCACTGCCGCTGGTTTAAACCTAGCCCAATATTTAGTCGAAGATTACGTTCTAAACCTAGACAAAAACCCAGAATACAATTATAATAAATTCTTGTGGCTTCACACCCCAAAAAAAGTATTAAATAAATATGTATATAATCAAGATGTCTTAAATGAAGCCAAAGCATTAATAAAACAAAATAAATATGCATATACCCTAAAAAATAAAAAGGATAATAGTTTAATCAGAAACCTTTGGATTCAAAGAATCTATAATAAAGACTATCAAACATTTAAACTATATCCACCAAAAAAGGAAGATGAAAAATGAACTATGAATTAGGCATAATTGGTGGCTTAGGCCCCCTTGCCAGCAGTTATTTCTATAAAATAATTACTGAAAAAACAAAAGCAAATAAAGACCAAGATCACTTAAATATTATAATACTAAGCGATGCCAAAACCCCAGATAGAACTGCATACATTTTAGATAATACCAAAGACAGCCCATATCCCTATCTTTTAAAAGATTGTCAAACCTTAGAAAAATTGGGCTGTAAAATGATAAGTATTCCTTGCAATACCTCTACCTACTTTCATAAAGAGCTTCAAAATCAAATAAATATTCCAATCAGTAACATGATTGAAAATACTGCCGACTACATCAAAGAAAAAGGATACCATAAAACTGCTATATTAGCTACAAAAGGTACCATACAATCAAATTTATATCAACAAGCCTTAGAAAAAAATAACATAAATTATATTCTCCCAGACAAAGAAAAAGTCATGTCAATCATCTATGACTATGTCAAAAAAGGAAAAAAAGTTCCAAAAACATTATGGGAAGATACCATTAAAAACCTAAACTGTGACTGTTATATTTTAGGATGCACCGAATTATCAATATTAAAAGAAACATTTAATTTAAATGAAAAATTTATTGACCCCTTAGAAATAGAAGCCGAAAAAATCTTAAAATTCTTTAACAAAGAAAGGATGTGAAAAAATGTGCGGATTTTGCGGATACATAAATAGAAAAGAAAAAACACATATTAAAAAAATGAATGATATGATTGCTCATCGTGGACCAGACGATGAGTCATATTATACAGATGATTTAATAGCCATGGGCTTTAGAAGATTAAGTATCATTGACCTAAAAGGTGGTCGCCAGCCCATTTCCAACGAAAATAATACCATGTATATTACCTTCAACGGTGAAATATATAACTATAAAGAAATAAAAAAAGACCTCATAAACAAAGGTCATATTTTCAAAACAAATACCGATACCGAAGTAATACTTCATGGATATGAAGAATATAAAGAAAAAATTTTAGATAAACTAAGAGGTATGTTCGCCTTTGTCATTTGGAATAAAACAAACCAAACCCTTTTTGGAGCTAGAGATCATTTTGGACAAAAGCCATTTTATTATGCTAATATGCAAGGAACATTTATGTACGCCTCTGAAATAAAAAGCCTTTTAAAACATCCTGATTTCTTAAAACAAATCAACAAAGAAACTTTAAAACCATATCTAACATTTCAAACATCTGTCTTAAATGAAACATTTTTCAAAAATGTCTATAAACTAAAACCAGGTCATTACTTCACTTATGATGAAAATACAAAAAAAATGGATATCCAAAAGTATTATGAAGTAACCTTTAATCCGAAAAAAGAGGACTTTGAAAATCTCGTAGATAAAATAGATGAAACCATAACTAAATCTATAGACTATCACACAATAAGTGATGTTCCAGTTGGCTCTTATCTATCAGGTGGCATCGACTCATCTTATGTCGTAAGCTATTTAAAACCAAATAAAACCTTCTCTGTTGGTTTTGACTATCAAAACTTTAACGAAGTCCCTCTAGCCAAAGACTTATCAGATATTCTTCATATTCAAAACAAAAATGAACTCATCAATGCTGACGACTTCTTCGAAAGCATTGATAAAGTACAGTATTACGCCGACGAACCAACCGCTAACCTTTCAGCTGTTCCTCTATATTTTCTATCTAAACTAGCCTCTAAAGACGTTAAAGTAGTCTTATCAGGTGAAGGTGCCGACGAACTATTTGGTGGCTATACAAGTTATGATGAAGATGAAAAATTAAAAAAATATCGTAAACTACCATTTTTCATCAGAAAATTTTTCAAACTAATCATCTCACCTCTTCCTCAATTTCATGGTAAAAACTTTTTAACCAAAGGAGGCAGTAAAATAGAAGACTACTTCATAGGACAAGCTTTCGTTTTTGATAACAAAGAAGCAAATCAAATACTAACTGATAAATATAAAAGTGACTTAAAATATCAAGATATTACCAAACCATACTTTGATAAAGTAAAAGACAAAGATGATTTAACTAAAATGCAATATTTAGATATGAACCTTTGGCTTCCAAACGATATCTTATTAAAAGCCGATAAAATGAGTATGGCAAACTCCCTAGAACTTAGAGTTCCCATACTAGATAAAGAAGTATTCAAGCTAGCTAGTACCATCCCAACTGAATATAAACTATCTCATGGTACAACCAAATATATTCTAAGAAAATCAGCTTCTAAAAGAATACCAGAATCTTGGTATAAAAGAAGAAAAAAAGGCTTTCCAGTCCCAATCATCAAATGGTTTAGAGAAGAAAAATATTATAATATTGTAAAAAAAATGTTTGAAGAAGATTTTACCAAAGAATTCTTCGACCAACAAAAATTACTTAAAATGTTAGAAAAACATTATAAAGGTCAAAAAAACTACTGTAGGAAAATATGGAATGTCTATGTTTTTCTAGTATGGTATAAAAAATTTTTCATTGAAATACAATAAAAATCGCTATTTTACTAGCGTTTTTTTAATATAAAAATTTGACATTTTATAAATTTTTTCATAAAATGATAGCAAAGGATAGATATCAAAGGAGGTTAACCATCTTCCTTAGCGCCAGAACCATAAAGGTTGACGAGGATGATAGTTATCGAATATTCGGCGGATGCTATCACGGTGGGAATCGTTAAAAATATGACAAAACATAAAATAAACCTTATGTACAAAACATATTTTCCAAAATAAATTGCAAAGGAGAATTTTATGTGTGGTATTGTTGGTAGCATAAGCACCAAAACAAATATAATACCAATTCTTTTAGACGGCTTAAAAACCCTTGAATACCGTGGATATGACTCTGCTGGTTTAAGCTACATAAAAGATGGTAATTTAACTATAAATAAAGTAAAAGGTCGTGTAAAAGACCTTGAAAAAAATATTAAAAAAGATGCTTTTTCTAATATTGGCATCGCTCATACTAGATGGGCAACTCATGGAAAAGTAAATGAAATTAATGCCCATCCTCACCATGTTGGAAAAATTACTATTGTCCATAATGGTATCATTGAAAATTTTAATAAATTAAAACATAAATTAGAGGATAAAGGATATAAATTTAAATCAGAATCTGATACAGAAATAGCTACTGGATTATTAGATTATTACTATAATAAATATCAAAGCATTGATAAAGCTATTCAAAAATTTATCAAAAAAGTCGACGGTAGTTATGCCATTTGTCTAATATTAGATAATGAAGATGCCATCTACGTCATCAAAAAAGATAGCCCATTAATCATCGGAAAAGGAAAAGATGAAAACTATATTGCAAGTGACGTCCCAGCTATATTAAAATACACCAAAAACTACTACATCTTAGAAGACTATGAATATGGAAAAGTAACAAATGAAAAAATAACCATTTATGATAAAGATGGAAACATTATAAAAAAAGAACTAAAAGAATATCAAGGAAGTACTCGAACATCTGATAAAGGTATTTATGAACACTACATGCTTAAAGAAATCATGGAACAAAACACCACCATCAGAAAAACTATAGACCCTTATATTAGTAGCATAAATGACCTACTAAAACTTCCAGATTTAACCAAATATGAAAGAATAGATATCATAGCTTGTGGAACAGCCATGTATGCTGGTCTTGCAGCCAAATATCTATTTGAAGAATATACCAATACAAAATGTGAAGTATTTCTAGCCAGTGAATATAGATATCAAAATAATTTTTTAAATGACAAAGTATTATCAATATTTATATCACAATCTGGTGAAACCGCCGATACCCTAGCCGCCTTAAAGAAAGTTAAAGAAAACAAATGTGACAGTTTAGGTATTGTCAACGTCAAAGAAAGCTCTATCGCAAGAAACATAGATAAAGTATTGTACACCGAAGCTGGAACCGAAATAGCCGTTGCCTCAACCAAAGCTTATACAGCCCAAGTTGCTCTACTTTCCACTTTAATATTAGCTCATGCTTATAGAAAACAAATATTCAAAGAAGAAAAAATCATAAAAATTTTAGAAGAATTTAAAAATATTGATCAAATATTAAAACCAATTTTAGAAAATACTGACCTTTATAAAAAAATAGCCGATGAAATATATGAAAAAAATGATATTTTCTATATTGGAAGAGGTTTAGACTATGCTCTTGCTATGGAAGGAGCACTAAAACTAAAAGAAATATCTTATATTCATAGTGAAGCTTATGCCGCTGGTGAATTAAAACATGGAACAATATCTTTAATCACCCAAGGAACCCCAGTATTTGCCAGTGCTACTAATAAAAAAATAAACTCAAAAACAATAAGTAACCTAAAAGAAGTTATTTCAAGAGGAGCTAAATGTTATCTAATCACTGATGAAGATTTCAAAGATAATTCTATTCAATTAATAAAAATAAAAAAAGTAAGCATGTTTCTTAAACCAATACTTACAGTTATTCCTTATCAATTAATTGCTTACTATACAGCTAAATTAAAAGGCTGTGACATTGATAAACCTAGAAATCTAGCTAAATCTGTTACTGTAGAATAAAACCTGAAGTTTATAAAGCCTCAGGTTTTTTCTTAATTTTTTGATAAGGAAATTTACCATTTGAAATAATATTTTTTGACTCAAACAATTGAATTCGTAAATCAATATACTTTAAAATATAACCTCTAAGTTCATCAGACACAAAAATAGGTAAAACAGATTTAATTTCTAAAACATTTTCCACTAAAAACTCATCACTAAAATCAAACAATTGTAAAATATAATCTCTAACTTTCATTTGTTCTTCAACTCTTATATTATGTGCCAAAATTGAAAGCTGAACCTGAACCACCCTTAACTTCATAATTTTCCTAATATCCATATTATTACTTACAATCCTTCTAGTAGGTGGTTTTTGAGGGAAAAATTTTTCAGGCATTTCTATTTTTTTACCAAAATTTATCCTACACACACCTTTTAAATAATCTTCAATCACTTTTAACTCTTCATCAGTTTTCACACAAATCACCTTACAAATTATTATCTATTAATAATATTAATTTGTCAATCATACTCCTTGTTTCAAATTTTTAATATAAACCTCATTTTTATCATCTATAATACCATCAATAACCACAGTCTCAATCTTATCTTTAATAACTTTAGCTATCTTTCTGGCGCCATATTCCTCATAATTACATAAACCTAAAATTTCTTCCTCTACCTCTTTAGATATTCTTACTTTAATCTTATCTTTATACTTAGCCTTAAACTCTTTTAATAACATCCTAATAATCTTTAAAATATCCTCTTTACCTAAAGCATTAAAATAAATAACTTTATCTACTCTATTCATAAAAGGAATAGAAAAACTCTCATTAAGTTTAGTTAACTTACTATTATTAAATCCAACATTAACTTCGTGAAAACCAACATTTGAAGTCATAATAATAACCACATTATCAAACCTAATAACCTTACCTTTACTATTTTTAACCTTACCCTCATCTAAAATCTGTAAAAACAAATTAATAATATTCGTATGGGCTTTCTCAATCTCATCTAAAATAAGTACTGAATAAGGTTTACTTCTAACCTCTTCAAAAACATTAGTATTATCATCATAACCAACATATCCAGGTGGCGAACCAATTAGTTTACTGATACTATGAGCTTCCTTAAACTCACTCATATCGAGTTTAATAATATTTCTCTCCCCAACTAAATTTTCTCCAAATATTTTAGATAAAGCAGTCTTCCCAACCCCAGAAGGACCACAAAACAAAAACGAATAACACTTATCATTAAATCCCAACTTTATTTTTTTAGCTACCTTTGTTACCTCTTTAATAGCTTCATCTTGTCCTATAATTTTTTTACTAAGTATTTGTTCTGTATGCTTAATTAGTTTACTTTTCTCATTCAAAATCTCATAAATTGGAACTCCAGTTTTCATATTAATTACCTCAGCCACATCTAACTTAGTTATTACTTGACTATGCTTCTTATAAAGTTTTAACTCCAAATTATTAATCTTATTCATAAGATCAAACTCTTGCCTCTTATAATCACTTGCCACATTAAAATCATTATTTAAAATAGCCTCTTTCTTACTCTTAATTACCTCTTTTAACTTTTTATTATAAAAACTATACTCTTTCAAACTCTTACTTTCCTTTAAACTGACCTTCGCACAAACCTCATCTAAAACATCAATAGACCTATCTGGTTCATTTCTATTATAAATATATTTACTAGCTAAATTAATAATTAAATCAATAATTTCATCACTAATAATGACTTTATGATATCCCTCATAAATTTCCTTCAAATTTAAAAGAATATCCCTAACCGTCTCTTTTTTAGGAGCATCTATCATTACCGTTTGAAAACGTCTTTCTAAAGCACTATCCTTTTCAATATACTTCTTATACTCATCAGTAGTTGTCGCCCCAATACACCTAATCTTTCCTCTAGCCAAAGCCGGTTTAAAAATATTCGAAGCATCTATCGCCCCCTCAGCTCCCCCTGCTCCAACTAAAGTATGAATTTCATCAATAAATAAAATAATATCATCATTCTCTTCAATTTCCTTTAAAATTTTATTCATTCGCTCTTCAAATTCGCCTCTATATTTCGTCCCAGCAACAGAAGAGGCCATATCTAAGCTAATAATTCTCTTATCTCTAAGTGCTAAAGGAACTTCACCATTAACTATCATGTTTGCAAGTTCTTCTACAATTGCCGTTTTTCCAACTCCTGCTTCACCAATTAATAATGGATTGTTCTTTCTTCTTCTACATAAAATTTCTAATACTCTTTTTATCTCTTCATCTCTTCCTGTAACTGGATCCAAAAGTCCATTCAAAGACCTTTTATTTAAATCAACTCCAATTTCATCTATTAATAACTTTTTATGGCTTTTTTGGCTAAATGTCTTCTCAGAAAATTCACTATAAAGCTCATCAATATCAATATTCATACCCATCAAAATACGAATAGCCACTCCTTCACCTTCATCTAATAAACTAGCAAATAAATGGTTAATTGTCACAATACCATTATTATTCTCTTTCGCATCATAAGTTGCATTCTCTAATATTCTTTTTAAAAGTGGCGTATATAAAAACCACTCACTAGCCTTACTACCCATACCAATTATTTTAACAATCTCGCTTCTAAATTTATTATAATCTAAATCATATCCTTTTAATTTTTCACTAACTTCATTTTCACTTTTTAGTATAGCCAGTAATAGATGTTCAGAAGAAACATAAGGATGTTTCAAATCAAACATCTCCTTTTTTGCATTAACTAATACTTTTCTTGCTTCCTCTTCAAAGTTTCCAAACATATTTAGCTCCTCTCTAATATATTCTATGTTTATATTGGGAACCTTTGAAACTTTTTATTCGTCAAAAAAAGAGCATTAACATAAAAACGTCAATACTCTAACTTATTCTAATACTTTTAATTTAAGCTTAGACTATATTTGTAATTTAACCAATTTCAATAATACTAGTCACCTTAAAAATATAAACAAAATAAATAAAAAAATTATGACCACAAGATTAACCATATTTGAAAAAGAAAATAACAAACAAGCTCAAGATATAGCCAAAGAACTTGGAATTTTAAAAATCACATACTCTGGATATAAAAATCCAAATTTACCAAATTTAATACAAACATTAATGCTAAAAAAAAAATTGCCATAAAATATAATTATTCCATGGACTGGATAATTGGAAGAAACGATGAAAAACATATTAATTAGAACTTAACGTTCTTTTTTCATAGTAAAAAGAAAGTCTAAACTTTCTTATATAACCTACACTTTTCAAGTACTCTTACCATCAAATCAAAATTAGGTATTTGTAAATTATCAACAGCTGCCCTATCATCATAAATCTCTAAACTAACACCCCTCATAAGTCTATATCTTATAACCACATCTAAAGTAGATTGTATATCTACAATATTTAAATTATCAACCAAATCTAAAGGCTCATTATGTACAAGTTTTGGTTTAGGCACTTCCTTAATAACTGTAATCATAGACTCCTCAGGTTTTAGTAAATTAGGCTTAACCTCCAAAACATTATCATTAATAAACTTATTACCTTTACTTTCTACATTAGTATTTTTCTTAACATCTGGTGTTTTAACCACATCTTTAACCTTAGAAAGTAACTTACCTTTCTTTAACCTCTTAGGTAAAACCTTAGGGACAGTTTTTTTAATAACCCTAGGTTCAATAACCTTTTCTAACTCATCACTAAACCTAATTGACTCTAACTTGTTAACATCAAACTTAAAAGGTTTTAACTTAGGCTTACTAGTAGACTCCGTATCAGCTACATTAATATATCCTATTTTATTATTATCAATTTCAATATTCTTAATCAAAGCCGGCCTCTTAGTTTTCTCTAAAGTAGTAATTTGCTCCTCTATTTCCTCTCTTAAAGGTGTACCTCTTCTATCTAAAATATCCGTCACCTTATTAATACCATTAATAATTAAAATTGAAATAATTTCTAAAGCAAATGTTCCAATAAGTATCTGCATAAGTGTCAAAACATCACTATTTGAATAAAGAGCATTATCCGCATATATATTAATATTTTTTGCCTTTACTAAACTTAAAATAAGTAAAAAAAGCATCTGAACAATCGCAAAAGCTGTAATATTAATAATTTTATTTACCCTATACATTTTTTTACTGAAAAAACTATATAAAGCAATAATACTACAAAGTATAGTTGCTCCAAATAAAGTAATAAAATTAGGAAAATAAAGCGTCATAAATAAACCATCCATCAAATTGTCAAATAATTCAAATATAACTTCCCCACCTACAAATAAAACACAAATAATCACTAATAAATATACAAAAATAAAACCCTTTTTACCATGTTTTTTCTGAAGTAAAAACATAATTGCCGGAACAAGTAAAATAACAATAAAAAGTGGGTGCTCAAAAATATTATCAAAAAGTATTTTAAACTTCTCACCTAAAGATAACTCTTTCATAGCTCCCACCTCCTATACAACATTTTACCATATTTATGTCCTTTTTTTATAAAATTTTAGCTTACAAATAATCTTATCAGTAAACTCCCTACCGACAATCTCAGATATTGTATTCGATTTATAAGCCACAAAGAAATAAATAACAGCGCCTAAAACTCCATATAAAATAATATATAAAATAGATTCCATTCTATTAACAGAAAAAGACGGAATAAATAAATTCAAAATAGAAAGTCCTAAAACCATAATTAAAGTGCACATAATAATCTTAATAAATGACCTCAAAGCTCTCATATAACTAATACCAGTCTCATTCTTAATCTTTTTTAATAAATATAAAGAAGCTAAAGTATCAATAATCATATTCAAACTAATAGTCGCATAATAAGACTCTATTCCAAGAAAACTAAATAAATGCATAAATGGCACATTAAGTAAAATTTTAAAAATAAGTGAACCTAGTAACGCTACAATAGTCACCTTAGTCTTATTCATTGTCTGATTTGTATTTACCATAACTGAACAAATAGAAAGTGGTATCTGAGACAAAATAAGCAACTTAAAAATAGAACTATTAAGCTCATCATATCCATAAAACACCGTCCATACTGCTGATGACATAAAACTAATACCTACAGAAAGTGGAATAGTCACCAAACATAAAGTCTGTAAAGCTTGCGTAATTTTCCCATTTACCTCTTTCATATTGCGTACTGCATAAGCAGAAGCAATAGTCGGAATAAGTGAAGTAATAATACCAGTAGATATTGACATAACAATCATATTAAGCTTAGAACCCCAAGTTTGAATAACACTAACTACATTCTCACTTATCGCTGTCGTATATCCTAAACCAACTAAACCCTTAACCACCGTAAATACATCAACCATAACATAAATAGATTGTAAAAGAGAAATAATTACAAACGGCATTGCATAAAAAACAATTTTTCTAACCAAAGCTTTATTAGTAATCTTTTTTTCCTCTATTTTAGGCTTCTCATTTCTTTTTAAATCCTTTGCTTTCCTAATTTTTAAAAACACATAAAAATATGCCACAATAGCTCCAGCAGTTGCTCCAAAAACAGCCACTCCAACTGCCGTGTTTAAAGATAAATGAAAAACTTTCAAAGCCAAAAAGCTACCAAGTAAAATAACAGTAACCCTAGCCAACTGCTCTAAAATATCACTAATAGCTGACACCTGCATAATCTTATGACCTTGTAAATATCCCTTAGACACACTTAAAAATGGTACAACTAAAACAGCCGTTGAAATAACTCTAATAACCATTGTAACATCTTCTACACTATTTCCACCCTCAACTCCACCAATAATCATATTAGCTAAACTAGGAGCAAAAATAAATAACACTAAAAATGAAATAATACAAAGTAAAGATATAACCTTTAAACCAATTTTAAATACCCTCTCTTTTGTATTATAAAACTTCATCTCATTATATTCACTTACAACCTTACTCATAGCAACCGGTATACCAGAAGTCGCTAAATTCAAAAACACATTGTAAATAGAATATGCATAACTATATAAAGCTCCGCCTTGCGTTCCAATAATTGCATAAAATGGAATAACATAAACAAGACCAATAACCTTACAAATTACAATACCTAAAACTGAAATAAATGCCCCTGCTAAAAAACCAGTTCGCTTCATACAAACACCTACCTATAAACAACTAAAGCCGAAAAACAGTAAATTTGCTCCTCTGAAACCGCAATAGCTGTCGAAAACTTAATATCAATTATTTCTGGTTCACACTCAGAAATAAACTTATTTATTGCCTCTTCTAAATCTTTTTCATGACTTTCATCAAAAACTTTTACTTTCATTATATCACCAAATAATAATATAACAAAAATATAAACACCAAAATGTCAAAAAAAGAGGAAAATCCTCTAACTCCTATTTCCATAATAAGATGTAAATCTTACCCCTTTACCAGGAATATTTGTTATATATTTATGAGGATTTTCTCTTCCACTGTTATTATAATGTATTCCCCTAAACGCATTCACATGAACATGCGTACCGGCAGAACAGCTATCTTCACTAGCTAAACCGCCCATAGACCCTAATTTAGTATCCGGATTAACACCTTGTCCAACTCTAACATTAACGCTCGTCATATGCCAATAAGAAGTTGTAAATCCAAGTCCCGTATGATAAACATAAACAATATGGTTCCCACAAGCTCCAGGCTTCTTAGGATAAGTAATATTAATAACCTCACCAGCTGCCACTGGATAAACCGCATCACCGTGTTCACTATTAGAAAAATCAACCCCTGTGTGGAAATCACTACTCCTTTGACCATAATCACTAGTAACTCTTCCCCTAGTAATTGGCATATAAGTCCTACCAGTAACTACAATACCATTTGGTCTATTTTTATCTTTTTCATTTTGACACTGCGTTAAAGTTTGATTCTCACTACATCCATGATTAACTAAATTATTAATCAAACTAATAGTCGTCTTATACTCTTCATCTTTACTAAGCATACCTTCTTGTAAAGTCTCAATCTCCTCACTTAACCTTGCCTCTAAAACAGCAAGTTCTTGTTGTTTCGCACTAAGTTCTTGTTGCTTAGTATTAAGTTCAGATTTTTTACTATCTAACTTTTCCACATCTTTATTATATTCTTCAATCAACTCTTCATTGTAATTGCCAAGCTGTTCAGCCACTGAAATACGGTAAATAAAATCAGTAAAATCCGTTGCCCCAAAAATATATTCCAAATAATTAGAATCACCATTAGTAACCTGAACAAATGCCATAATATCTTTCATTTGTTCATCTTTTTTATCAATATCTTTTTGAATCTCTTCTATCTGCTTTTCCGTATCTTCAATTTGCCCATTAATACTAGCGATCTCACTTTCTACTTGTTTTTTATCCGCCTGAGCTTTACTTCTTTCAGCTTCCGTAAGCGCTTTCTCATTTTTGGCCTTATTATAAGCATCTCTATTAGCCTTAGCTTCCGCTCTAAGCTGTCCTAAAGTTTTTTCCTTCGCATAACTAGTTGGTAAAAACATACTAAATAAAACTAAAACAATCATAAATAAACTAATAAATCTAAACTTCAAAATACCACCTCATTCTTTTAAAATAGCCACTGCTTTTTTATAATCAGGCATATATTCTCTAACCGTTTCCCAAAACTCCTTAGAATGATCAAAATGCACCAAATGTGAAAGTTCATGAATAATTACATAGTCAATTTCATGAACTGAATACTCAATTAACTTAGAATTAAGGGTAACTGATGTATCTCTTTTGTTGCACACACCCCACCTTGTTTTCATACTTCTAATTTTTAACTTTGGAAAAGGAATATCCTCATCAAATAAATTGTAATTAAACTCTAATCTCTCAGAAAAAATCCTTTTCATTTCTCTTTTAAGCCACTTTTCTAAAGTCTTATCATCACGCACATATATCTTATAATCACTTATCTCTACTTTATCAAATGGTACTTTAATTATATCATATTTTTCACCAAGATAATAAAAAAGCTTTTCTTTTTCCAGTTTTTTCTTAGCCTTTGACAAAGCCTTTCTTAAAAAATCCTTTTCATTATCAAGCATAACCTTCACATTTCTTTTACTAGTCAAATAATTCGTCGTTACATAAATTGTCAAATCATCTTTAATTTTAATATAAGTATTCTTATTATTTTTTTTAATAATTAAAACCTTATATACTTCTCCGTCTAATTTATAATCAAAAACTACTTCCATTTTTACCACCAAAATAATTCTATCACAAAAGAAAAAAAGGTCAAACCCTATATTATTTAACCTCTAACTTAGATGTACAGTGTGGACATCTAACTGCCTTAACATTAATTTCACTAAAACAGTATGGGCATATTTTAAATGATGGTTTCTTCTCCTTTTTAGGTCCAAGCTCCTTTATCTTATTAATTGCCTTAACAATACAAAAAAGTGCGAAAGCCATAATTAAAAAATTAACTAAAGCTGATATAAAAGCTGATATAAACAAAGAAATATCACGCCATCCATAACGAGCCCCACCAGTCACTACATTTAAAATAGGGTTAATAAAATTATCTGTAAATGAAGTCACAATCCCAGTAAAACCTGTTCCTATAACAACACCAACAGCCATATCAATCATATTTCCTTTTAAAGCAAAAGTCTTAAATTCTTCAATAAATTTCTTCATAAAACTCACTTCTTTCACCAAATATTGTACCATACAAACAACTTTATTCCAAATTAATATAATTTTAAAACTATTCGTTTATATAACGAATAGTTATATTATGTAATGTTATTAGGAACATTTAATTGAGTGTCGCCTCTTTTCTTGTTGAAAGGAGGAAAGATAAAGATGAAAATTAAAACATTTATTCTAAAATCGCTTAAACTCATCTGCTTCATTTTACTGCTTCTACTTTACTAGTATTAGCAATCAAAACGTAACCATCGAAAAAGACACTCATCAACATTGATAGAGTGTCAAACCCTTTTATTGAGGTGACATTCATTCCAGTTTAAATGTTCCTCTTTTTTATTTTATGAGAATTATCTCATCTATATACATAATAACATAAAATTAAGTTTTTTCAATCTCAATTTTTTTAATACACAATAAAAACTACTAAACAGTAGTCTTTATAAAAGCGTAATAATTCCGCATGTTAACAATACTAATAAGAATGCAATTAAAGCAAATTTCCAAATATATTTTATCCATTCCTTATAAGAAACTTTAAACAAACTAAGTCCTGCAATTAAAATCACACTAGTTGGGAAAATAAGCATTGCAATTCCATAAACTGATTGAATTAAAAGTCCTGCATTAGAAAGTGCGGCTGCATCAAATCCAGAAACATAAGCTGAAACATTCGCAAGTAAATAATACAAATCATTAAAGAAGAAACTACCTATTAATGAAACAAAACCTGTTGTAAGAACATTAAATCCATCAGTAAGTTCAAATATCTTCGCATTAATTGTATCTACTAAAGTTCCAGTTCCACTGTATGAAGCTTGATATAAAATAGATAATATCACACTTGCCAAAGCTGCTAAACAAGCTGTTGGAAGCCATTTCTTCACACCTTCTGTAAAACTATCAATAAAATCATTTAAACTTAGTCTATAAATCCAAGCAATAATACCAGACATAATAATTAGTGCCCCTGCAAACTCAACATTACTCCAATATCCAAGCTCAGAAAGACCACTTAATAGATGTTCAAAAATTGGAAAATCCTCAATTTCAACACTCATAATAGCCTCATGGATATTACTAAAGAAATCAATACCAAATGCATAATACCAATTATACATGCCGACTAAACAAAGAATAAATATTAATAAGAAGACAATAACAAGTGGCACTGCACTAACTTTAGACTTTTCAGAAACTTTTTTAACTGATTTAGAAACCGCAAAAGCTTTAGTATTTGACTTAGTAGTTTTCTTACCAGAACTAGCCTTTTTACTACTAGATGTTTTTTTACCATCTTTAACCGTCTTTTTACTAGACTTAGAAGTAGTAGCCTTAGTAGTTTTAGAAACTTTCTCTACTTTAGTAGCCTTTACTTCTTTCTCATCTTTATTAACTTTAGCCTCTTTTACATCTTTTACCGTAGTTCTTTTACTAGAAGTAAGTATTACAAAAATAAGAGCTACAACTAAAATAACTAATAAAATTACTTTAGCCACAATTTGATTACTCATCTCTAAACCTAAAAGATTTTTTGTATATCCTGTAATATTAAATCCATAAGTTGATGCAATTGAACCGACAAGTAATGAACCAACTGTTGAAGCAAGCACTGTAATTTTATCATAATTCATCGCAAACAGTACTGCTGCAAATAAAGGAACAAGTGCAAAAAGTGGAATAATTAAACCAGTAACAGAAGAAAGCACAGTAAATAAAATAACTGTTAAAATTACAAATCCTCTTTCTTTACCTATAAATGCTTTAGTCATTTTACCAGTAACTTTTTCCAAAGCGCCAGTCCTTTCCATAACGCCATAAAGTCCACCAATAACCGCAAATACAATTCCATATAAAACAAAAGTTGTAAATGCTTGAATAGGTGTATTAAATAAATCAATTAATCCTACAGGGTCTATACCATTAGTTGTAAGCTCACCACTAGAATATGTACCTACTGGAATAATCCAACTTAACACTACGAAAATTAAGAAAGAAATTCCAATTACCTTAAGTAACTTCTTTTTCACTTTTTTCTACCTCCCATTAAGAATTATATCAAAAAAACCTTATAATATAAAGCTTTTTTAAATAATTTTCATCACTTTTTCACATTAAAAAATCATGTTATAATAATAAAGGTGATCTAAATGAATACTTTTATATACTCAAACACAAACAAACGTTACCACACCTTAGACTATTTTTATAAACAAAAATTCCACACAAAAGTAAGTAAAATAAGCCTAAATGCTGGGTTTACTTGTCCTAATATCGATGGAACATTATCTAAAAATGGCTGCATATACTGTTCAAAAACAGGTAGCGGCGAATATGGTGGAAATATTGAAGACGACTTAGTCACTCAATTTAATCAAATCAAAAAAATAATGGATAAAAAATGGCCAAATTCAAAATACATTGGATATTTTCAAGCAAGAACCAATACATATGCCCCATTAAACATTTTAAAAGAAAAATATGAAGAAATTTTAAATCAAAAAAACGTTGTTGGTTTATCTATCGCCACAAGACCAGATTCCATAACCGATGAATGCATAGATTATCTAGCACAACTAAATCAAAAAACATTCATCACTGTCGAACTAGGGCTTCAAACAATTCATGAAAAAACATCAAAAATAATAAATAGATGTCATGACTTAAAATGTTTTGAAAACACCTTAAAAAAATTAAAAGAAAAAAACATTTTCACTGTTGTTCACATCATCAATGGATTGCCTGGTGAAACCAAAGACATGATGATTGAAACAGTAAAATACTTAAACAAACAAAAAATTGATGGAATAAAAATCCATATGCTTGCAGTCTTAAAAAATACACCATTAGAAAAATATTATCGAATAAAACCATTCCATATCCTAACCAAAAAAGAATACATAGATATTGTAATTAATCAGCTAGAATACTTAAATCCAAAAATTGTTATCCAAAGACTAACCTCAGATCCAGTAAAAAAAGATTTAATAGCTCCAACATGGATTACAAAAAAAATCGATGTCTTAAATAACATCGATAAAGAAATGGTTAAAAGAAATACCTATCAAGGAGCTAAATGTGATACTGTTTAGGCTTATTTCTCAAAGATAACTTTGAATTCACACTTTTAATATAATTTAAAGGTTTTTCTTTAAACATTTCATATCCAAAATAACTAACTCCCTCATAATTGATAAACGACTTATCAAGAAAACATGTATCAAGACAAATCATTCCCTCGTTATCATGGTAAACATACATCATCTCATTTTCATTTAAAACCATATAACTAAGGCACATCTCACTATTAGAAATAGAGCCATTTGTCATACTATCTGTATTAATATTAAATCCATCTCGACAGACAATTACATCTTCTAAAAAAGTAATTAACTTATCTCCTAAATTATAATATAAATTTTTCATCTGCTGTTTATTCATTAAACATCCTCCTTTAGACCTATATATTAACACCAAATCCAAAAATAATCAACCAAACAAAAGATTTATTACAAAACAAATGCTCACTCCAATGCATAGTGGTATTATAAAAGCCAAAAAACTCCAAAAATAGCTACCTGTTTCCTTTTTTATTGTAATTAAAGTTGTTAAACAAGGAAAATGAAATAAAGAAAAAATCATTACACAAATAGCCGTAACTAAACTCCAACCATTATCTATAAATAATGTCTTAAGCAACATCATATCATTAATATCCACAATCATACCAAGTGACATATACCCCATCACCATAATCGCCGTAACAATTTCATTAGCTGGAAAGCCTAAAAGAAAAGCCATCAAAATTACTCCATCCATCCCTATCATTTCCCCAAAAGGATTTAAAAAATTAGAAAAAATCTTAAGTAAACTATTACCATCTATACAAACATTCGCAAAAATCCAAATTATAAGTCCTGCTGGAGCTGAAACCAAAAGTGCTCTTTTTAAAACAAACCAAGTCCTATCAATCAAAGACCTAACCAAAACCTTACAAATTTGTGGTTTTCTATAAGGTGGAAGTTCTAAAGTAAAAGATGAAGAAACCCCTTTCAAAATAGTAACAGATAAAATCTTTGAAACAATAAAAGTCACAATCACCCCAATTAAAATAAATATCAAAAGTATTAAAGCTCTCATCAAACCAGAAGAACCATCAGTAATCAAAAACATCGTAATCAAAGAAATCAAAAGTGGAAAACGCCCATTACAAGGAACAAAACTATTAGTCAAAATTGAAATAAGCCTTTCCCTATCAGAATCAATTATTCTCGCTCCTGTCACACCAACCACATTACAACCAAATCCCATAAGCATCGTTAAAGATTGCTTTCCACAAGAATTACATTTTTCAAACCCCTTATCCAAATTAAAAGCAATTCTAGGTAACAATCCAAAATCTTCTAAAATCGTAAAAAGTGGAAAAAATATCGCCATTGGTGGAAGCATTACTGCCACTACCCAAGCCATAACCCTATAAATTCCATGTACCAGTAAATCTGAAAACCAAGTAGGCAAAAATGAAATTAAAAAATTATATAAAACATCTTCAAACCAAAACAATTTATCATATAAAAAATCAGAAGGAATATTAGCTAAACTAATCGTAATCCACAAAATTAAAAATAAAAGTAAAAGCATAATAGGTATCCCTGTAATTTTATTTGTTAAAATTTTATCTAAAAATCGATCTTTCTTATTATAATCTAACTTTCCATAATGTAAAACATCCAAACAAATCTTTTCACTTTCCTCATTAATCTTCTCAAGCATTAACCGTTCAATATCTTCTCGATAAATTCCTTTTTTTCTAAACTTATTTAAAATCATATTTTTCTCATCTTTAATATCTAAATTTCTCATTAGATCAGTCTTATATTTAAAATCAAAAGCATTAATAAAATCATAATCATCAGTTAAATATCTTAAAATTACATTATCACTATTAATCAAAATATTAGGTATAAACTTTTTTAAAGAATCAATCTCATCTGATAAAAAATCATAATTAATCTTTTTAAAACCACTTTTCTTAAAACAAATTTTCTCTAAAGCCAAAAGTAACTCATCAAAACCTTTTTTACTTCTAGCTACCATCCCAACAACAGGAATTCCTAATAAATTACTAAGTTTATCCATATCAATATCAATTTTTTTCTTTTTAGCCTCATCTAACAAATTAACACATAAAACTACCTTATCCGTAATCTCTAAAACTTGTAAAACTAAATTCAAATTTCGCTCTAAAGCTGTTCCATCACAAACTATAATCAAACCATCATAATTTGAAAAATAAACAAAATCCCTCGTAACTTCTTCTTCTTTAGAATGAGCAAATAATGAATAACACCCAGGCAAATCCTCAAATTGATATCTAACCCCATTATAAACTTTGTAGCCAGTCGTACTACTAACCGTCTTCCCAGGCCAATTACCAGTGTGCTGTCTCATTCCAGTTAAACCATTAAATATAGTACTCTTACCAACATTTGGATTTCCAATCAAACCAATTTTCATACAAACGCCTCCATATTTCCATCATATTATATGAAATAAAAAAAGAAGCGTAACACCTTTGTTTAACACCTTTTAACAAATAAAATAACTACTTTTAATAAGTAGTTATCTATCTATAAACCAATTTCCAGAAATATCACAGCTACTACTAGATGGAGTTGGATTAGGCTTATCCATTTTAATTAAAACTGGAACATGAAAAGCACTTCCAAAACCAATACAAGTCCCAGGCTGTAACGTCCTCAATCTTTTAACAACCTCTGTTGTAATATTTGGAACCATATCTCTAATATATTGAATATCTCTAGGATGAAGCATTTTAAAAATCAAGAAATTACTACACTGTGAAATAGATGTCTCAGATAAATCAGATGGCCTTTGAGAAATGAGCCCTAATAAAACACCATACTTACGTCCCTCTTTTGTAATTCTATCAAAAATATTATAACCAATTACATCAACATCACTATCATTTTGAACATATCTATGTGCTTCCTCCAAAATAATATGAAAAGGTAAACTTGCTCTTTTTTCTAAATTCTTCGCATAATCATAAAGTAATCTCGAATATATCTTAGTAATTGTCTTCGCAAACCTATCATCAACATAATTAATATTAAAATTAATGATTTGAGCTTTCCTACCATTTGGTGCCATCAAAAGCTCCTTAATATATTCATCCTTACTAACATATCTATCACACTCAAAATATTTCGCATAATCGCCATTAATTAAAGCGTGTAAACGAACCCTAAGAACATTATTTTCATCATATACACGATTACTATTAAGTACACCTTCTGAAAGTAAAGCAAAATCTAAAGCCATAATCAAATCATTAAGTCCATATTTAAAAGAACCATCAGGAAGTGTAAGTTCAATACTATCATCCAAAAATGACTGCATAAAATTAGTAAGTAATTCCATTTCTCTAAGTTTACCAGAAGCATCAATAATCAAACATTGTTTTAAACTTCTAATATATCCTGGCTGATAAATCTGTGTTTCTAAATTCAAATCCTTTGTATGATATGTTGTTAAAACAGAAAATATTTGATCACGAATCTGTGTTGAATTTTTACCACTAGATAAAATATCTAAAATTGCTCTTGCAATAATATCATTTTTCTGTTTAATAACCTCTTTTTCATCTCTAACAAAAAGACCAACTAACTTTAAAGCCTTCTCAATAATTGGCAGTTGTACCTGTGATGATGCTCCTAAAAGTAAAGCAATATCATCTACTGTAAGTAACCACAAAGGAATTTTCAAAATCTCAGTATCATTAACCATTTTAACATTAGTAGTATAAGCTTTAAAACTAATTTCTGGAACCTTACTACTAATATCTTTAAACGCACTATGATACTCTCCATAAGCATCAAAAATAAATATACTAGCCCTATAAGCAACTGTACTCTTCTTTTCAAAAATATTTTGAATTAACTTAGCTATTCCCCAAGATTTACCACTGCCAGTCGAACCAAAAATTGCAAAATGATTCGCAAAAAAGGGATTAATCTCAAAACCAACCTTCACTCCAGGATATACAGGACTTTCTCCAATATAAATATCCTCTTTTTCGTTATACTGTGGAATACTAATAATCATTGGTATTTTTTCTTTAGAAATAAGCTTTACTACCGCTCCAAAAGAAGGTTTACGCATCACTCCAAAAACAAAGTGATTATCCACAATCTGACCAACCAAATTAATATAAGCAATATTCTCTTTAATATCAACAATCTCACCAACAAGCATCTGATTATTATCTTCCATAACTACGTGTAAATTAATCAAATTTTGAAAATCGCTAAGATTAATTGATAATTTAAGTAAAACCTTATCCTCTTCAATTCCAATTATCTTTCCAAGCATATCTACCATCCCCTATTTTAATTCTATCATACAAATTAAAGAAAAATCAAATAATTGTCTTCCTAATTAAATAACTAATATCATCCTTAAGCCATAAAACAATATGTACATCTTTTTTAAACGTAATAAAACCTAAACCTTTAATTACTAAATCACTATTTTTTATTACATCAATCTCATGCTTTTTCCACAAACATTCCTTATTTTTATAAACCCTTCTAATATCTAAATTATTAGACATAAAACAAACTATATTTGTATCATCTAAATCTAATCTTAAAAAATCTTCAATCAATAAACTAGTCCATTTTTTTATCTGAAAACTAATCGGTCTGATTTCCTTTTTAGGTGTTATTTTTTTAAGTAAATTTTCATCTGCTTTTAATACCAAACTTCCATTATCCAGTAAACCAGGCGTATCAATCAAAGTAATTTCTTCATCAACTTTGTTTTCAACCACCCCTAAAGTTGTCGACGGTAAATTACTAACTGTAAGTTCTGACATACTCATTCCATAATTTTTCAAAAACTTATTAATAAGTGTACTCTTTCCAACATTAGTATAACCAATAACATAAACATTATTACTTTTCTTATACTTCAAAATCAAACTATAAAGCAAATCAAAATTATAATTATTCTTACTAGAAACCATCACTTTAATACAAGGAAAATCAATTTTATCAAGCAGTTTTTCCTTCTTTATACTTCTAGGAATCAAATCAGCTTTACTTAAAATTAAAATAATTGGGCTTTTTAAATGTAAATCCGATAAACTGTATAAATTTAAAAAATCAGTAACTAATAAAATCAAATCACTTTTTGAATCAATATCCAAAATCATTTGTCTATAATCCTTATCAGTTACCTTTAAATACTTATTATAATGTTTAATATTAAAACATCTTTCACATAACTTATTGTTTAAATTTCTAGTATATCCAATCTCTTTAGGACTTCTATCTTGTAAAATAGCTCCACATCCAATACATTTAATCATAATACCTTCCTTGCCAAAACAAATCCATATCTCTAAGCTTTTTTATTTTTCTTCTTTCTTTAAACCTATGAATTTTTGTAATTAAAAAATCTTTTTCACTAACTGGATTAACCAAAATAGTAGTAATTCCAGCTCTATTACCAGCTCTTACATCAGTCATTATTTGATCTCCTATAATAGCCACCTCTGAAGCTTCAAAACCATAATCTTTCAAAACCTTAACTAACTTCTTAATACTAGGCTTATGCGCACTTGAAACTCCATCAACACCTAAATAATTTCTAAACCCCTTAAGTCTAATTTGTGGGCTATTAGTAAATATAATAATTTTAAAGCCTTTCTGCTTTAAACTAACAAATAAATCTTTTGCTTTCTTAGGCATTTCTACACTAAAAGGAGGAACAATAGTATTATCTAAATCAAAAAGCAAACATTTTATACCTCTACCTAGTAACTTAGAATAATCTATCGTATAAATACTTTTTTGATAAATATCCGGTAAATATCCTTCCATAAAACACCTCCTTCAATCTCCAATATAATAATATCATATTTTAACATTTATCTTCAATATATTTAAAATTCATTCTTATCAATTTTTGTAAGAAAAAAACAAAAAATCAAAACCACAAAACCCAAAAAAATCAAAAGATAATTCAAATAATCAAAACCTAAAATACTGACAATTAATAACAAATAATAACCAACCACTCTTCCCAAATTTAAAACAATTTCCCTAATCGACCAATATTCCGTCTTTTCATTATTGTTAATCTTCTTTTTTGCTAAATTAAAAAGTCTAATCCCATAAGCAAAAGTTAAAATACCGGTTCCAAATATTCCTAAAACAACATTGTAAAAAATCACTGTAAAATTAGATACATTAAAAGCAAATAATATCATACTTAAAAAAAGAATAACTCCAGAACATATTATAACATTTTTATCATTTTTTCCTTTATAAAATTTTGAATAAATAAACAAAAACAACAAACTTATCAAAGACACACATGAATTAATAATACCTAAATGTAGTTCTGACTTAAAAGTAATCATAATTAAAATAGTTATAATAGTCCCAAGTACACCATCAGAAAAAATAAGACCATTTAAAAATTCCACATAAAGCATCTCTCTTTCTTGCTTATTTTTCAAAGACTTTTTAAAAGATCCTAATAAATCATAAACTTTATCAGATTTAGGAAGAGGTTTCAAATAAAAAGAAGCTACTATTTGTACAACCGAAAATATTAAAATAATTAAAGCCGTAAGTTGATAACTTGTACTAGAAATCAAAAACCCTAATAATAACGGAACAAATACTGATACAAAACTTTTAATAACATTTATTTTAAATTCAAAACTAGCTCTTTCAAAATTCTGAACCACATCAGTATGATACAAATTAAAAGGTAAATTTAAAAACATCGATGAAAAACCTAAAAAGAAAGCTAAAAACCCATAATGTGTAGTAATATTATTTCCAAACCCCATAATCAAAAGTACACATAAAAATCTCATTATAATACCTATTCTAAAGACAAAAAGTGAACCCTTTTTTTCGGTAACATAACCAGCAAACATTCCAAATAGACAATAGAACAAATAATTAAATATATTAAAAAGAGATAAATTATATATATTTTCCAAAGAAACACTTACAAAGTAAGCCACTAAAAAAGGTCCTAAAAAAACACTAATAATCTTCATACAAGCAAATATAATCATAACTATTTTTTCATTTTTCATAAGCCTTACTCCCTATCCTATTAAATTATATCATCTTTTATTTTAATTAAAAAGAAAAAACAATATAAGTCATTCTAAACTCATATTGCCAATAATCATATCCCAAATATTTCTAACCAATAAATTACCATAATTTGCTTTCAAAACATTTTTTTCAACCGTCAAATTTAAACTCTGAACCACATTATTATCCTCTTTAATAACCATCGTTCCAACATTATCCCCAACTTTTAAAGGAGCCATCAAAGATTTTAATTTAATATCATAACTAATATTTCCGTTTTTCTCACTTTTTTTCTTAACAATAGTTGCACTTCCCTTTGGAACAATTTTTACATATTCGTCCTTACCATTTAAAACTTTATACTTACCTAAAGAATTTTTATTACTAAGTAAATTAACCACTTTATATTGAGCAAAAGCATAATCAAGCATTTCACTTACTTCTTGGTTTCGAATTTTACTAGTCTCTTCTCCCATTACAACTGCAATTACTCTCATCCCATCTTTCATCGCAGTAGCCGTCATACAGTACCCTGCATCATCAGTAAAACCAGTTTTTAATCCATCAACCCCATCATAAAATCTAACTAGTCTATTAGTATTAACAAGCCATATTTTTCTATCTGTATTTTCTCTTAAATAATCCTCATAAATCTTTGTATACTCTAAAACCTTTTCATGCCGAACAAGCTCCTTAGCTATCAAAGACATATCTCTACTACTCGAATAATGATCCGCATCATCTAACCCATGAGGATTTTTAAAATGTGTATTAGTAAGACCAAGCTCATTTGCCCTTTTATTCATCATACTCACAAAATTACTCACATTTCCAGCTACTGTTTCTGCTAAAGCAACCACTGCATCGTTTCCAGAAGCAATAGCCACTCCCTTAAATAAATCACGAACGCTCATCTTCTCACCAGTCTCAAGCAATATCTGACTTCCTCCCATACTAGAAGCATTCTCACTCACCGTAACCATCTGATCCCAAGAAATTATTCCATCTTCAATTGCCTCAATTATTAAAAGCATACTCATCATTTTTGTCATGCTAGCTGGATGTAATTTTTCATCCGCATTTTTTTCAAACAAAATCTTCCCACTACTAGCCTCAATCAAAATAGCCGATTTCGCACTTTCAGCAAGCTTTAAATCATCCGCTAAAACAATATCACACCTAATAAATAAAAATAAAAAAAGAATTACTAATATTTTTTTCATAACATCGCCTCTATTTAAAAATATGTCGTAAATCTTTTTTTATACTATCTTTAACACTCTTTCTTTGTAAAATTATATTTATATTGGTTTTTTTCTGTATCAAAACTAATCTCTACTACCCCACACAATTTGGAACTATCCTTAGGATCTTGTAAATCAGAACTATCTATAAAACCATCATCAGCTAACCTATCAATATCTAAAGAAAACACCGAATCATCAAGTGGAAGTTCATCTGCATGTATCGTTCCCCATTGCTTAGCTGCCTGCTCAATTGTATTTTTTTGCGTATCAGAAAGTGAACTTCTAGAATCTCCCATAATACTCATAACTGATGTTGTCACTAAAGTAGCTATCACTCCAAGCAAAACAATAACCACCAATAACTCTATTAAAGTAAAACCTTTTTTCATATCAGCACGCTCCCTCATATTCATAAACAAACTGATAATTTTCATACTTTACACATACCTTTGTATCTAAAGAAACATCACCCTTATCAGTCATATCTTTAATTGATTTATCCTCTAAATAACCTGACCTTTGTAAATCATCTAAAGTAATATAAGTTATCGCTTTATCCTCAAAATAAATCTTATCATCTACAGCCTTTAAATTACTAACACCAAACTGTCTAGCTGCATCTAAAACAGCTCTTTCCTGTTCATCATTAAGCCTAGTCTGCGTCCTATTTAAAATACCTGTCACATTCGGCATAATAATTATTAAAACAATTGCCAAAATAACAATAACTGCCAAAAGTTCAATCAAAGTAAATCCTCGATTTTTCATATCCTCACCCTATAATAAATATATCACAAAAAAGAAAAAAAACATAGACCCTAAAAAGCGTCTACATTAATAATTGCTCTTTTCTCATGATTAAGATAACTACTAGCTTGAACAATAGTCCTGATAGAAGAAATAATCATTCCTTTTTTACCTATAACTCTTCCCATATCATCAGAACTAACTAAAACCTCAATTGTAATCTTATCTTCATCATCAAAAGCTTTCACTGATACCATATCTGGATTTTTAACCAAACTCTTAACTAAAAACTCTGTTAAATTTCCAAGTTCCATCATTATTTACTTTCTTTAGAAAATTTCATTTCATGGAATTTCTTATTAATTCCTTTTTTACTAAATAAACTTTTAACTGTATCAGTAGGAATAGCTCCATTTTGAAGCCATTTTAAAGCTATATCTTCTTTAATATTAATCTCTGCTGGTTCAGACACTGGATTATAAGTACCAACAAGTTCAATATACTTACCATCTCTTTTAACTCTTGAATCAGCAGCTACAATACGGTAAAATGGTTTTCTTTTAGCTCCCATTCTTAAAAGTCTTAATTTAACTGC
>CALVRA010000010.1 GCA_944358415.1 uncultured Bacilli bacterium
ATCGACATTGCCATTTCTAACTACTACTTTTGTCATAAAAATCCCTCCCTTCTTGGCTAAAAATATTATAACACGCTTATAATTCGTTTGCAAGGTTAATGAACAAAATAAAAGAAAAAAGTAAGCTTAAATAGCTTACTTATACACTGCAAGATTTACCGGAGGTAATCCTTCTTATACTTGAGCCGAGGCTTTTTCCAATTTCAATTATGAGTTCAAATCCTTTAACGATGGCATTGATAAAAGTTGCTGTAATACTGCCACCGATAATGGATTTTAGTTCACTGTTATTTAATTGCATTTTTCAGGATTTAAAAAGCCTTCGACAATACTAATTAAGAAAGTTATGGCTCCGCCAATAGCGGCCCATATTCCATAACCTCCACCAGTTACTTGCATGAGTTCTTTTTGATTTAAATACATTTTATCCTTTCTAGTTATTCCGCTTTTGATTTAAAACAACTTTACCTTTATCAATTTTGATATATTGGTCAAATAAGTCTAGGTTATCTAATCTATGCGATATATATATTATTGTTTTTTGAGAGTATTTTTTTAAAAGTTTTTTTAGAATTTTTCTTTCCATATCACTGCTGACTTGACTTAGGGCTTCATCTAATATTAAGATGTTAAAGTTACCAAGGGCTCTAGCTAAGGCTATTCTTTGTTTTTGGCCATCTGAAAGATTGAAACCATTTTCTTCTATTAAGCTATATTTATTTTCCCTAAACAATTTATCTATTTCACAAATATTAATATATTTTATGTTTTCTGATTTTAGGTTAATATTATCAATTAAACTTCCAGTGAAAAAGAATTCTTTTGAAGAAACGTATATGATATCTTGAAAGGAGTAATATTTAATATCTTTATTACCAATAGTTATGGTTCCTTCATAGTCATCATAATAGCCTTTTAAAATTTTTAATAAAGTGCTTTTCCCACTACCACTTGGTCCAGTAATTAAAACTTTGTCATTTGATTTTATTTCTAAGTTTATATTTGATAGTATATTTACCTTTTTATCATAAGAAAAATTTATATTTTGCATAATAATATCACCTTTTGAAGTGGTATTTATAAGCGATTTTTGTTTATAATCTAAGAATAAAATACTGGACAAGGAATATTTTAGTTCATCTAAACTATAATTAAATTCAAAAATGTTTTTAATTATTCTTAAAACTGAAGAAGTTAGAATGTAGTATATTAAACATTCACTAATAGAAGTGTTTATTAATAAAATTATTATTATAAATAAAATAAAATCATCTAAATTATTTTTTATAAAAGAATATTTTTCATTTTGAGTTAGACATTTTTTTATACTATTATTTGAATTACTATAATGATTTTTAAAGGTATTAAATATTTTTGAATTAATGTTTAGATTTTTGATGGTCTCAAATCCACTAATAGATTCTATAATATAGGAGTTTAAACAATATTTTTGTCTTGTCATATCATCAATGAGAGTTTTTTTAAATTTTTTTTGCATTATAGAGTATATAAAGAAGTAAAAGAAAAGTAAAATATATAAATTATAATTAATATTTATGATGATAAGTAGTACTATTAATATAGGCAAATCTATCATAAGTATCTGAGAGAAATGGATAATCGCACTTTTTAAAATATTTGAATCACTAAAGTAACTTGTGATTTCCCCAGTTGTTTTACGGCGGTAATAACGATAAGGGAGGTTTATTATTTTCCAAAAAATATCCAAAAGTAGCTGCTTATCTAACTGTAGATTAAATTTTATAACTAGTTTATTTTTTATGTATAAAAAGAGATTTTTAAGAAAAAACACAATTAAGAAACTAAAAAGAATGGATGCAATTATTTTTTGATTAAAGTTTGTCAAAACAAATGGAATAAAAAGTGTGGATAGGATATTTAATATATTTACAAGTAAGGAAATAATATTTAATAGGATAATTATTTTAATATTTTTTTTAATATAATACCAGATAAATTTTAAGGTATTTGGTTCTTTTTCGTGTTCAATAGGTTTAGTAGGATACATTTGAATGGATACTCCACTCCATATCTGCTTAAATTCTTTAAAGGTCATTTGTTTTAAAGTGCGTGCTGGATCGGCTATTAATAATGTTTGTTTTTTTAAATTTACCTTATATATGACTATATAATGATGGTAGGAGTAATTTACAATCACATGAGCAATACAAGGTAATTTTAAGTTTTCTAAATTCTTTGTTTTAATCCCATAGCTATTAAAACCTAATGTTTTTAAAGTTTCAACAATATTATAAGCGGTGGTTCCATTTTGGTTTGTATGCATCATTTCGCTTAATTTATCTATGTTGATATAACCTTTGTAATATTTTAATATCATTAATGTGCATGCTGGTCCACATTCTTTGATTCCTCTTTGTTTAATAAAAGGATATTTTTTGATGTTTTCACCTCCCTTATATATTAACATACGATTTTTTAGGAGGTTTTCCTTTTTTATTTTGAAAAAAAAGTTATTTTCCGTAAATTTTTATGTTTTTCGGTCCATAACTTTTATTTTTTAATAATTTTAAGTTAGTAATTGGCTCTATTTTTTCATATTCACAAATAATGATACCATTTTCATTTAAAAGATTTCTTTCTTCGATTATTTTTAGAGCTTTGTTTAACTGATTACTTTGGTAAGGAGGATCTAAAAAGATAATATCAAATTTTTCCTTTGTTTCTTTTAGAAATTTTTTATAGTCTATATTGATAATATTTATATCTTCTTTGATATTTACACTATTTTCTTTTATTGTTTTAATAGCTATTTGGTTATTATCAATTAAATAACATTTTTTAGCACCATTACTGATAGCTTCTAATCCAAGGGCACCACTACCGGCAAATAAGTCTAAGACGGTACTACCGTTTATATGATTTTGAATCATGGCAAAAAGGGATTCTTTGACTCTATCCATAGTTGGCCTAGTACCGTCAATATTGAATCCATTTAATTTTTTTCCTTTATATTTTCCACTGATAATGCGCATTTTTTCTCACCATTTATATTTTAACACATCATTTGAAAGTTCCCAAAACTTTTTCTAACATTTCAAAAGTATTTATGGCTTTTTCTAATCTATCCATTTTATATAGTTTATATGTTTGTTTGACTTCGTTTTCAAAGTTTTTAAATTCATTTGGGTTTCTATTTAAGATTTTATACCAATGGGAATTTTTTCTAAGATGTCTAAGATAGTATTCATTTTCTTTGATTTTAAACTGAAGTTCTAAGGTCATTAGTCATCAAAATGTTTATAAATTGGTCTAGGTTTATGGGTGTTTTGAGGCATTTGTTTATTTATTGACATATCTTGAAGGAGACTTAATACTCTTTGAAGACTATTGACTCCGTTTTGAATACCATCTAAATCAATTCCTTTGATAAAATTATTTAAATCAAAGTTTGTTTGTTTTGGGGGTTCGGTTTTTAAATATTCTTGCCAAGCGCTTTTATCTTCACCATATAAATCATATATTTCGTAAAATTTTTGCCAGGTCATTTTACCATCTTTAACATGTTTTAATAATATGGGGTTATTTTTGACAAAATCTTTAAATTTTTCTTTGGTTTCCATTTTATCACCTATATTAATATATTCTTTATAAGAACAAAATATCAAATAAATTTAACATTAGCTTGCCTCACAGTAAGCTCTTTCTAAATCTAACAAACTATTTTTAAGCGAGCAGCTATCCACTTCTTTTAGCCACTCTTTTTCTTTAGATAATGATAGGATTAATTTTATTTGATCAAAAGCACTTTTACTTTTAACTATTTCTTTATATTCTTTTATTTTATCATCTAAAAAATAATTATATATAAATCTTGCGCGCCCTATAGTTTTATTAATTAACTGTTCTTGCTCTTTTGTTGGATAAAGTCTAAACATATAACCTTTTAATATTTTCATTGCATCACCTTCTATCTTTGGTGTATTCACTATAACACATACTATTTATTTTACAAAGCAAATTCCTAGTATATGAAAAAAAGACCTGATGGTCTTAGTTTTGAATATAATTTAATTTTATAGTATACGAAGCTTCTCTAGCCTCAGGCTGTGAGGTAACTTTATCATTATAAGAAACAGTGACATCAAATGTTTGGGACTTTCCTGCTTCTAATAAATCATTTTGATTTATGCCTTTAGTTTCAAAGACGATAGCTGGGTTAGTAGATGGGGTTTCTTGGATATTTTTAACTTTAGCATCGACGTTTCCATTATTGGTGACGGTTACTTCATAAGTCATACTATCTCCAGGAGATATGAGTGATGTTTTAAAGGTGGCCGAAGTACCTGAGGTTATTGGTTCAATTACTTTTGAGGCACTACCAGTTATGTTTTTTACGGTTATATTTGTGATTTTTATATCCCAGTTACTTGTTATATTAGAGGTTCCAGTAATTTTTAACTGTGAGGTAAAAGCCGCATAGCCTATGGCTAATATACAAATACTGGCAATTAATATAGTTATTATTAGATAATTTTTTTTCATATTCTCACCCTAATATGATTATATCATATTTTTTGATTATTTTAGAAAAAAGTCCTACTAAGTAAGACTTTTTTCACTCATAGAAGCAACTTCTATTTTTTTACCACTGTGAATTAGGATTAAACTTCCTTCAGTTTGATAACCTAAATCTTCTTTATATTCAGTTTTGAAGTTATATATATAAGCTTTATCATCGGTATTTTCACCATATTTGTAGCTTTCATTTTTGACTTTTGTAACTGTTACATTAGTAACTTCTGGAAGTGTTTGGTCACGCTCACCATAAACATCGCTTTCAACGGATTTATACATAGAGTCCATAGCATATTTTTCAAAGTCATTTTGATAGTTTGAGTAGACAAATTCTTTACCACCTACATCGTTTTTGCTGATTTTATTATCTAAGTTAAAGAAGTCAGCGACAAACATTTGAGCGACTAAGGAAGCATATTTTTCTTCATCAACTTCTTTTTCGTTTAAGGTTTTTTCAAGTTCTTTGAAAAGTTTTTTATAGTAAGCTGTAGCACTATCTTTTAAGGTATATCCATAGGCTTCGATATTGGCTACTTCTTTTACTTCTTTAGTTTTTGTTTCTTTATGAGTTAATTTTCCAAGTGCGAGAATACCTCCAGCAATTATTAAAATTAATAATATAATGACAATAGCTATTCTTTTAACATTTAATTTACGTTTCTTTTTCATTTTTGCCCTCCTTTTATTACTTCATCTGACTCTTTAGTTTTCTTAATTAAGTCATGAACAATGATATCATTTGATACAGCTATTTCTTTTTCAGCTTTTTCAGTATACTTTGAAATATAGTCTTTACTGATGACTGAGGCTTCATCAAAGACAATGGCCTGACCATTTTGACTATCATAATACATTTTATCTGTGATCCAGTTACCATTGGGGAATACGACATAGTGGTCATTATCTGAGAATATATCTTTACCTAGGGCATATTCATCATATATGCCAAGCATATTACCTAGGGTTGGTAAGACGTCATACATACCAGTTACGCTAGTTATTTCTTTGTTGATTTTTTTCCTTAAACTTTCGTCTTTTGTCCAAATAATGAATGGTACTTTACGATTTAATTCATAGTCATATTTAGTATATTCTTTATATTCTGGGTCAGAAGATGCTCTTTTTGAGTCAGTTTCAGGGTTATAATTATAATAATAATCATATTCTGATTTTTTGACTTTAGCATCATGATCACCATAGATTACTAAAACAGTATCTTCAAGTAATCCTTCTTTATCTAATTCGTCTACAAACTGTCCAATAGCTTCATCGGCATAATGAGCAGTTGTAAAATAGTTACCTAAAGTGGTGTCTTTTAAATAATCATTGGTTACTTCAGTTTGCTGTCCAGTTAATTCATCGGTTTTAGTATAATGATAAGTTAAATCTAAGTCGGTTTTATCTTCTAAGCCTTCAAATGGTGTATGATTGGTAAGCATGATTAGAAGTCCGTAATATTTATCGTGTTTATTTTTTATGTTTTTTATTTTTTGAACAGACTGTCTAAAGAATGATTTATCAGAAAGTCCAAGGCCAATATTTTCATCTAATTTATAATCTTTATCATAATAATAGAAACGGTCGTAGCCTAACTGTTTATGCATTACTTCTCTATTCCACATATTTCCTTTATTAGCATGCATACTAAAGACATAGTAATCTTCATCTTTTAAGAATTTTTGAATTGATGGATACTCTCTATCCCAGTAACTGACAAATACGGTACCACTACTAGCTGGAAGCAAAGATGTACTATAGGTAAATTCGGTATCACTACTTGTTCCAACACTTTCTTGTGAATAAAAGTTTGAAAAGTACATACCTTCTTCAGCTAATTTTTTTAGATTAGGTGTTATGTCTTTGCCATTTATTTTAGTGTCTAATAGATAATTTTGTATGCTTTCAGCATGGATAGCAATAACATTTTTTCCTTTGAAGATATCAGTATATTCATTGGTTTTATCTTCATTTGGATTTTCTTTATAGTAGTCCCTAAATTCTTTAGCGGCTTGGTCATAGCCAAATAAAGGACTTATTTGTGGCTTTAGACTAGCTATTAGGTCATTTCCTTGATAGACATAAATACCAAATTTCATGACAACATATTCCCTATTCCACTGTTTATATAGTCTACTGATGTCAGTTCCAGTTAAGCCAGAGACGAAGAAACCGGTAACAATAGTAGCAGCTAATAAAACTTTTAAAACGCTTACTTTTAGCTTATTTTTAATTTTTAATTTACTATAGTAACCTTGTTTTATAAGTTTACGGTGAACGAATATCATGGTTAATGGAGCCCATATATAGCAAAAATCTTTTAACTCCATAATTGTTTTTAAAGCTCCAGTTACACCACCTAGCTGTAAAGAGGTGGCTAGAAGTGAAAAGGAAGTGAAAGAGGAATAGTTGGTATAATAAATTGAGTTTATTAAGCAAATCATGGTCAAAATTATCGACCAAGTTATGAAATATTTAAATCTATTTTTTGGTTTAAAAGCATAAGCAAAGGCACCAACAAAGAGAATAAAGGCAAGATCTGCTAAGATTGGTGAAATTGCAGTATAGTTTTTTACAGTGAAAAATCTAACTAATAAACCGTTGATTAAAGAAGTGATAATAAAAACTGAAAATAAAACATTGTTTTTGAAAAAGTAGATGACATTATCTTTAGATTTTTTTATGACATCAATTAATTTCTCTAAAAATTTTTTCATATTCCACCTCAATTACTTCTAACATTATAGCACGTTTTTTATAGAACAACAAATTAAAAGTGACTTATAAAAAGTCACTAGGAGACTATTACCTTTAATACTTTATGAGATTATTTGAATCTTTTTAAGTACTAGTAGTCTGGGGGTGAGCACATATCGGTAATAAATATATGCCCACTAATTATTTTTGACTTTTTTTTCTTTTTTATACTGTTTATATGCGTTATATTCATCTGCATTTAGAGCAATACCCATAACGAAGATATATGACAATATGTAAATCCAAATCATCATGGCAATTATACCAGATATACTACCATAAAATAAGGTATAGTTAGCTAGATGAGATACATAGTATGAATATATGTAGGTAGTTACTATCCAACATATAGAAGTGAATAAAGCACCTTTGTTCATGAATTTACTTGATATTTTTTTATTTGGTGATATGGTATAAATTATTTTTAAAATCCAGAAAATCAAAATGAAAGCGATTGGCCATTTTAAAAGTACGAAGATAAAGTAAATATTATTTTTAAGATGGCTAAGCATTTGTAATTTCATTAGTTCATCTATAATAATATTGCCATAAGCTAAGACAACGATGATAAAAACGAAAAGAAACATGAGTAATATTATCATGAATAAGGCTTTAACTCTATCTTTGATATAGTCACTTGTTTTGATACCATATAATTCATTTGAGGTAATTATTATGGAATATGTGCCATTTGATACTAAGATAAAGCCAATAATCATGAAGAAAATAACATTGCCGGTGATATGACTTTCTTCGATAAATGGCAACATAACTTGCATAACACTATTTGGAATTAATTTTTCAATTATGTCCATAAATGGTGGAGCAAAAAACAATATTTTAGAGCCAATATAGCCATATAAAGTCAAAAGAGGAAATATAGATAATACTAGAAAAAAGGCGAGCTGGCCAGGTAATATTTTCATTTCTGGTCTAGTGATTAAATCTAATATTCTTTTTAAATAAGATTTAAGCATATAACTCTCCCCTTTTATTTTTTTATTTCTTCTTTGTTACTACGCATATCTAAGGTAGCTTCATTGATAGCATCATCAATAGTTTTTATTTCATCAGTAATCATGCTATAGCCGATAGCGGCACCAAAGCCATGAGATAGTTCTTTAAATTCTTTATTCAATTTTCTAATGTAGGTGACGATTGTTTTTTCATCATGACCGATGATGAAAATTAGAAATTCATTACCACTTGTTCTTAGCATTTCGCTATTGCTTAATTGATGGTTTATTAAAATACCGGCCGCTTCAACAATAACTTTATCACCTTCGGTATGGCCAAAGTTATCATTTATATAAGCAATATTATTTAAATCAACAATAATTACTGATTGTGGATATGCTTCACTTTTGTCCCATTTTTCAATGTTATCGTTTAAGTAATTTCTATTTTTTAATGATGTTAAACCATCGATATATCTTAGTTTATCAGTTTTTGATAGTTTACTATTTATATCTTTCTTTTTACGGAGAACTAATTTAGTAATAATGAAAGCTATAGCAAGTAAGATTAAAGCAACTGAGCTTAAAATTAACTGTAGATACTTATTATTATTATTTGATAAAAGTAAATCTTTATAAGCATAATTTATCATTTCTTTAGAATTTATAAATGATAAATAGAAATTGAAAAATTCGTTTAGGTTTTTATTTGTTTTAGCAATATATCCATAATTATTTTCAATGTCAATGGTGTTTAGTTTTTTAAAATTTTTGAGTTCTTGTCTAACATAGTAATCATAGGTATATTCATCAATAGCGGCAATTTCATCTTCTTTGATATTATTTATTAAGTCTTTGGTATTATCATATAGTTTTGTTTTAATACCATTTTCTTTTAGATGATGAGCTATTTTACTATCTTTAATGGTAAGAATGGTTTCATCTTTTAATGATGAGACATTATTCACTATTAGATTAGTGTTTGAATCAGCAATAACAGCAATTTTACTATCATAGATTGGAATTGTTTTATATGTACCTGAAATTTTTTGACTAAAGTTATCGAAAACTAGGTCAAGTTTATTTTCGTTAAAATCTTTTAACATATTTTCTATAGATGAATATTGTTTATAGTCAACTTCAATTCCAGCAGATGAAGCAAAGTTATTAATTATTTGATGATTAAAGCCTTTTAGCGTACCACCAACAGTGATATCATAAGGTGCATTGGTGACAAAACCAACGGTGTATCTTCGGCTTCTGAAATCTGTTTGTTCTTTTTCAGATATTTCTTTATAATTAAAATAATTAGTAGCAAATGCTTGATTAATGGAATCTTGATAATTATTATTTTTCCATTTATTTAAATATTTAGTTATTATTTTATTTAATCTATCATTACTTCCTAAGGTGATGACATAGTTTATTTGGTATTCTTCAATATTATAGGCAATATAAATATTATCTTCACTTAGGATGTTTTCTAAGTAATTTAATTTTGGTAAAACAATGGCATTTACTGACTTATTTTTTAAAGCGGTTAGTAAGGCTTCATTTGTATCAAATTCTTTATAAGTGATATTAGATGAACCATTTAAATATTCTGACAATGTTTTTGATGTGTTTTTTAAAGTTCCAACGATGATGTCTTTAATTTCACTAATATCTGTATAGTGGATTTTTTCATTTGTAACTAAGATATAGTTATCTTTAAATAGTAGAAGGTCATCTTTATTTAATTTGTCTTTGGTTACTAATGAATATTCGGTGTTTATTTGATTTTCTTTTTCATAAGATATTTTATTGAATTCTAAGTTGGTATCTTTTTCTAAGTCATTTATAAAGTCAAAGAATATTCCACTACCATTATTACTAATGATTGGAATGTTATTTAAGATGTCAAAGTCGATGACGTTATTTTTATTGTTTTCAATCCATCTTTTTTCCATGACAGTTAAAGTTGTTTTTTGATCTTCTTTAGTAAAAAAACGGACTACGCCGATAATAGATAAAATTAAAGCAATTATAATGATGGTTATTCCGATTTTCTTTTTCACTGTACTGCCTCATTTCCATATACAAAGTCTTCTTTGGTTTTACTTTTATAGCCAGATATTGGATAACTTTCATTTTCGTCGCTATCTATGAGAATTTGAATGTCATAGTATTCTTGATCTTTATCTTTGATTTTATCAAGGATAATATCGTCTAAGGCTTTAGCATCTTCTATTTTCATTTCAGGAGCAACTTTTATAATAAAGTTTAAAATACGACCCTCGTTATGGTAGGTTACGCTTTCAACTAGCTTGTTTTCTTTGATGGTGTTTTCAATGTCATCTATAGTAGATGATGATATTTTATGATTTTCGATATCATCTAAGCGATCACCATATTTGTTATTACTGAAAACTGGAACGATGAATAGCCAAACCATAACAATTAAGAAAATAACTAAAAAAATTATTCCGCCTATTAGGCATTGTTTTTTATGAGTATTTATAAATTGTTTCACTTTTAATCACCTCAAATATTATACTATATTTTATTTTTAATTTCAAACAATGATGTATGGGTTTTCTTTAGTGCCAGAACCTTTTGTTATTTTTACATTTTTACTTAGAGTTATAACTGGTCTAATGTTATGTTTTTCTTCTGGTTTTGATGTTTTAATTAAGCCATTTTGAATGATGTAGATGTCATTATCAGAGTTTAAGGTATATTCGCTTTGGTTATTTAAAGAATATTCGGCTAGATAATTATCTTTTGAACAATCAGTTAATGTGCAGTTTAGGTTATTTGATGCATTTAAATAGTCATTTATGGTTAAAAGGCTTATTTTTAGATTTAGTGTTTTTTGACAAATATTTTGATTATAAGCTAAGCAATAATCAGTTTTTATGAGATTATTTATTTTGTTTTTTTGCAAGTATGTTTGATTTAGGTAATTATATAAAGATGATTTTTCAAAGTTGGTGTTCCCATTTTCATCCCATGGTAAAGTTTCTATTTTATCATTACTGATTATTTTTAATGAGCCATCTTGATTTATACTAATAATACGCCATAATGTATTATTTAATTTTAAGTAGTTATCTGGATTTTTACCTTTAAATATACCATTATAAGCTTTTAGGATAGTTTTTTTTTAGAGTTTTGATAGATAATTTGGGATGTATTCATAGTGACATTTACTTCTTCATCGCTATAGGAATATTCAAAGCTTTTTGTTTCTTCATTATATTTAATTATAATGTCGCCATCTAAGTTTTCTTTGCTATTTCTTGGATTTTTTACTTCATCATTAGTGATATATCCTTCGTCGATTAGGGTTTTTACTGGCAAATTATATTCGGCATCATCTGGGAGCTTACTGGCATTATCAATACTCCACTCTTTAGCAGCTTTTATAATGACATCAATCTGGTCTAGATAAGTGTTTTCTCTGGCATTTTTAATTACAGAGTTGATTGCTGGATAGACAACTAGGGCTATTAAAGCTAAAATAGCAATAACAGCGATTAATTCTATAAGTGTGAATCCCTTATTTTTCATTGTATCACCTATTATTAATTATAGTGCATTAGGTGTTCAAAGTCAACTGACACGTGGTATAATACTTGTAGAAATTTTGAGGTGGTTTTATGGATAAATGTGAGCTTTTAAGTCCAGCTGGTGATATGGAGACACTAATTGCGGCAGTTAATAATGGTGCCGATGCGGTTTATGTTGGTGGCAAGATGTTTGGGGCCAGAGCTTTTGCGAAAAATTTTTCTTATGATGAGTTAGAAAAGGCTGTAAAGTACTGTCATTTATATGGGGTCCATCTATATGTGACGGCAAATACTATTATATTTGAAAATGAGATAGATGAGTTTTTAAAGTATATGAAGTTTTTATATGAAATTAATGTTGATGCAGTTATTATGCAGGATTTAGGAATGATAAGTTTGGTGAGAAAGTTAATTCCTAATTTGGAAATTCATGCATCAACACAAATGAACTGTTACAATGATGAAAGCTTGAATTTACTTTTTAATATGGGGGTTAAAAGAGCTGTTTTGGCTAGGGAAATGAGTCTTGATGAGATTTTAGCTTTAAAATGTCCAATTGAGAAGGAAATTTTTATTCATGGGGCCTTATGTGTTTCTTATAGTGGTCAATGTTTATTTAGCTATTTAAATGGTGGTAGAAGTGGCAATAGAGGTAGCTGTAGTGGTAGTTGCCGTCTTAATTACGAACTTTTGGATGGTAATGTATCTAGGGGGTATTTTTTAAGTACTAAGGATTTATGTACAGTGGATTACATTAAAGAAATTTTGGATGCGAATATACATAGTTTAAAAATTGAGGGAAGAATGAAAAGTCCTAGTTACGTGGGATATGTAACTAAGGTTTATAGAAGGCTTATTGATGAATATTATTTAGGGAAAAATCCCAAGATTACCAAGGAAGAGATGATTAATTTATATAAGCTTTTTAATAGAGAGTTTACTTCAGGTTATTTATTTAAAAATAATATTTACAATAGCAAATCTCCTAATCATTTGGGATATCCACTTGGTAAGGTTATTAAAAAAGATAAGGATAAAATTTATATAAAATTGACAGATGATTTACACCAAGAAGATGGAATTAGGTTTTGTGAAAGCAATAAGGGAATGATTGTTAATAAACTTTATAATGAGCAAGGTTTACTTGTTAATCATCTATGTAAGGGTGAGATTGCAGTTATTGATAATAAAGTGAATTTAATAAATTTAGATATGGTGAATAAAACAATAGATTATTTTTTGGTAAATGAAAAAGGTCCTATTAAAAAAATACCTATTTGTTTTAAGGTATTAGCTAAGGCACATGAGCCTTTAAAATTAACTATTTCTGATGGTGTGAATGAGATTAGTTTAAAATCTGTTTTACTTGATGAGGCTAAAAATAGAGTTACAAGTGAAGATGAGGTTTATTCTAAACTTTGTAAGTTAGGGTCTACACCATTTTATTTAGATAAATGTGAGATTATTATCAATAATGCTTTTATTCCGATGAAATTTTTAAATGAACTAAGAAGAAAAGCTTGTGATGAACTTATTTTAAAAAGGTATGGGGTTAGAAATAAGATTTCATTTAAGTATGATAAAAGTTTAAATAATGATTTTAATTTAAAATACAGTGTTTTGGTCAGAAATGAAAATCAGTTAAAAGAGTTCTTAGGAATGAGAATTTATACAGAGGATTATGATTTATATAAGAAGTATAAAGATTATGATGTTTATTATAAGTTGCCTAGAATTATGAATGAGTATCCTAATTTTGAAGGTGAAAAGTTACTAGTTAGTGATTTAGGCTCTGTTTACAAGTATGCTTTAAATAATGATGTTATTACTGACTATCCTTTAAATGTATCAAATAGTGAATCAGTTAAAGTTTTAAAAAATTTAGGGGTTAAAGTAGTGACTATTTCTTTAGAGGCTGATTTTGAGGAAATTTTGAAACATGTTTCTGGTATTGAAAGAGTTATTTATGGAAGGCCAGATTTAATGATTTTAAAAAATTTCCGTAAAGGTGATTATTTGAAAAGATTTGATGATTATTTTCCGATTATACATGGTAAATATGTGACAATTTTACATCATGAAAATATTTGTTTGAAAAAAATTGGCAGAATTATTTTATTTGATGATGATATTAGTGATTTAAAGAAGTTTTATGGCATTTAAAAATCCAAGGAATAACCTTGGATTTTATGTTTTTTTAATCTCTTAATTTACTGAAATGATCAAAATCGGATTCTCTTAAAGTAAATTTATAAAGTGTTCCTTCATGGATAATTACAAATACACTTTCATAATTTTCTCTAACTTCAAAGTATAGGATTGGTGAATGTAATTCTTCTTCAACATCTACTAAGTCGTTAAAGTTCTTAACATTTATGACATCATATTTATCGATATCTGGCATGTTATGAGTTTCAGCGATGATATCAGCATATTCTTTTAATATCTTATTTAGAGCTAAAACGTATTCTGATTTTCTTGTTACAGCAAGTAAACTCTTAACTAGTATTTTAAAGACAACAAGTGATACTACTAAAACGACTGCGCCAATTACTACTAATGGAATATTGATTTCTTTCTTAGGTGTTCCTTCTTCATAGATAGTGTTTGAACCTTGATTTACATAATTTGGATTTATGTTGATTGTTTGTTGTAATAATGGTATTTCTAGTGTCATAGTATTTGTGTCATGAAGTTCTTTTTCGGTTTCACCAGCTAAGCCAGCAGTTATATTGATATTCATGGTTAAATCTACTCTAGCATCGATTGATAAACCATATTGATTACGGAAATCAGTCATTATTTTATTATATTGATTATAATCTAAACTAACTGTTTTATTTATAGCAAAGTTTTTGCCTGAACCAGATTGATTAGCTTGGTTTGCCACTGGATATGATTTAGACCAAAGTTCAACATCTTTACCATCTTCGTTTTGATATAGTCCTTTAGCTGTTGCGACTATTTCATAATTATAACTATAGTCTAAATCTTTTGTACTTTTGAAGTTATAGGTAGCATCAACATCAATATGATCAATTAATGATGTGATATATTGTTTATTCATTCCAATGTATGGTGTCGTGAAAAAGCTATTATTTTTTAAGTATACTTTATAGTTTAAATTAGAATTATAATTATATGAATATAATTCTTTTTTTCCGGCTACATCAGGATTTAAGCCTTTTACAATTGAAACAATGGAAGCAATTATTATCGCTACAACTGCGATTAACAGACCTACTCTGACCCATTGTTTTAAAATTATCTCTGTTTCATTTTTTTGTCTCATTTTATTTTCTCCCCTTCTTATGATATTGCACCACTTAACCATACTGATGGATAACCAATATATGGTACAACAAACGATACTTTTCCTATTACATCTTCTAAAGCTACACTAGTAGCATCAATGGTGTTATTATGGTCACCTTTGGTGACAAACAATTTATTGCCATATTCATCGTTAGTGATATCAACAATACGGTGAACAACATATTTAGTACCACTGACGAATTGAATAATATCGCCTTTTTTTAATTCATCTTTTTCTCTGTTATTTAATTTATTGATTATAACAGCGTCACCCCTGTTAAATGTCGGTGACATACTACCTGATAAAACTGCAATTGGCTGATATTTGAATAATCCCATAACGAAACCAGCTAATAGTGCGATGAAAGCAAATATTGGAACATACACAACTGGATTATATTTGCGTCTTTCTCTTTTTGACAGTCTTTCAGATTTATTTACATGAACATAATTCATATAAATGTAGACAGCTAGTGGCAAGATAACACCTAGTATAGCTGTTGCGAACCAATCTAAACTTGGAATGATTGGAACAATGAACGGTGGGACTGTGACAAAAAGCCTATATATAATTGAAAATTTAGCTCCACCTATATATACTAGATAAGTACATAAGGCACTTTCTAATATCAATGGTATTAAGGTCGTTGATGTATAAATAAATCCATCTTTTAATGTTAAAAAGTTATTAAAAAAATTAGAATAATTTAAATTAAATATTGTAAATATAATGGTCATCAGTATAAAATTAATGACTTTTTTCTTTTCGTTTTTGACCAAAGCTTCTCTAATAAATTCTTGGAAAAATATTAATCCGGCAAAACTCCAAAGGTTTTTTATAATACTCAAGATGTCTTTAGCATAAGGTGTTTTCTCAAAGCCAAATATTAATCCAAGTAAGAAATAAACAATAATATAAATTATTAATGCAATTATTAAACTTTGTGTTTTGTCTTGCTTTCCCTTAACTCTAATGGTGGCATCTTTGCTTAAAAAAATTGCAGCAGCACACATAGCTATCCAAATAAGTGGATGGATAATTTCATTATAGTAGTCAAGATTTAAGGGACTTATAACAAGGACGTTTAAAATCAAATATATAATTAACAAACTATATATTATAAGATTTTTTTTCATAAACATACCCCTTTTTTATTTTTTTCCTTACTATCTTACTATAATGAATTATAACATATCCTTTAAAAGTTTACAACTAAATATATTAAAAAAGTTAATTTTTGTTTTTTGATTTACGAAAAAAGCTCATTATTGAGCTTGAACATAATTTAGACTGACTGTTAAACTAGCTGTTGAGTCTTTAGCATTAGCATTGCCTTCGGCTTTATCGACAAATTCTGCTTTAATTGTTAAAGTAGCAGTACCAGTTTCAGCTTGTAAAACATTATCGCCTGGACTAGTGACTGTATACTTAATATTTCCATCTTTACTTATTGCAGTTACTCTATCTGCTTGAACGGTTACATCATTTCCTGATAAAGTCATTTCATTTAATTTTGCATTGATATTTCCAGCATTAACAATAGGCACATTATAAGTAATGGTATCTCCAGGACTGATTAATTCAGCTTCGAATGTAGCAGTTAATCCACCAGGTTCTACAGTGATATCACCAGTTGGAGTTGTTCCCATAAGACTACCAACTTGATAGTTTTCAGCTCCTTCTTGGAAATGAACGTCCCATTTAGAAGTTATTGTTGCGTTTCCTTCAATATTTAATTGTTGGGCGAATGCAGCATAACCTACTGTCATAACTAATACTACCGCAAGTAAGGCGACGATTAATGCGTTTTTGTGTTTTGTTTCCATTATTACCCTCCTTCTACTATATTTATAATATACCAATTTTAAGAAATTATTTCAATACAATTAAAAAGAAAAGCTTTGAAACTTTTCTTTGTTTACACAAATTATGCTTGAGTAGCTTTTGTTGTAACAGTAATGCTTGATGTAGTAGTATCTCCAACGCTTTGAGCATTATTAGCAAATTCAGCTGTAACAGTCATTGTAGCAGTTTCACCAGCATTAATAGTGGCTGGAGCTGGATTAGTTACTGTGAAGATAATATTTCCTTCTTGAATGATTAAAGCATCAGGATTAGAATCGTGTCCATCACCGTTCAATGAAAGAACTGGAGTTCCTAAGTCTGCAGCAATAGTACCTTCATTCATAATAGTTAAAGTAAATGTTACTTTGTCACCAGGTTGATTTAATGTTGCATTGATAGTTGCACTATATTCATCTCCTGGAGTAAAGCTGACTGTTCCTTGTGGCTGAACTGTTCCGCCTGCTCCGGTTGCATATTGAATATCTGTAGTTTTTGCAGTATCGAAATGAACATCCCATGTTGATTCAATAGTAGCTGTACCATTGATAGTTAAAGTTTGAGCAAAAGCTGCATAACCCACTGCCATAACAAATACTACTGCAAGTAATGCTCCAATTAACGCATTTTTGTGTTTACTTTCCATTTTCTTCCCTCCTATAATATTCTAAGTAGTTTCTCTACTCTATATTGATGATATCACAAATTATAAAAGTCTGCAAGAACTAAAAAAGAAAAACTAAAATGTTTTTCTCTTTTTTACACAAATTATGCAGCAGCTTGAGTAGCTATCGTAGTTACAGTGATGCTAGATTCAGTAGTTGTTCCAACACTTTGAGCATTATTATCAAACTCGGCAGTTACTGTCATTGTAGCTTCTTCGCCACCAGCAATTGCAGCTTCGCTTGGTCTAGTAACTGTGAAAATGATGTTTCCTTTTTTAACAATTAGTGGGTCAACATTTTCATCACCTTCAACAGTAGCTACAACTGGGTCTGCTAAAGAAGCATTAATTGTTCCATCGTTTTTGATAGTTAAAGTAAATTTAACTTTATCACCAGGTTGATTTAATGTTGCGTTAATTGTAGCTGTTTGTCCAGTACCATCATAACCAATGGTTCCTAATGGAGCTGTAGTTCCACCAGTACCAGTAGTAGCATCTACAACACCTGCTCCTGTTTTTTTTGTAGTGTCATAATGCACATTCCAGTTTTGTGATTGTTCAGTAACTGTGGCTTTTGAATTGATAGTTAAAGTTTGAGCAAAGGCTGCATAACCTACTGCCATTACTAATACTACTGCAACTAAAGCTACTATTAAAACGTTTTTGTGTTTACTCTCCATTTTTTCCTTCCTTCCTATAATATTCTAAGTAGTTTCCCTACTCTATATTGATGTTAACATATTTTAAAAAACAATTCAAGAAGCTTTAAAAAAAAATTATGTTTTTTTATGTCACCTTTATTTTTATAAGTTTTTTTATGTAAAGTTTTGAAAAGAAAAAAAGCTCTACTTGAGCTTAAGCTTGAACATATCCAAGAATCATTTTTAAACTTCCAGTTTTTTCTTTTGGATCAGTTGTATATTGATCATTAAATGATACTGTTACAGAAAATGTTTGAGTTTGGTTACTTTCAATAACATCATCTTGAGCGATGTTTGAATAGGTATATTTTATGGCATCGTTTTGAGAATTATCAAAGATTAATGAGTTTAATTTAGCATCTACTGTTCCACCATTTTTGACAGTGATGTTATAAGTGACAGCGCTTGATGGAATTATAAGAGTAGCTTCAAAATCAGCGCTTAGTTTATCAGTTCCAACCGTGGCAGAAACATTTTTTCCTTGATTTATTTCATTTGCAACTTCGATATTTTCAATATGAACATCCCAAGTTGAGTCAATGGTAGCAGTACCAGTGATATTTAGGCTTTGAACAAAAGCAGAATAACCAACAGCCATAACAAAGACTACGGCTAATAATATTAATATTAATGACGATTTATGTGTTTCATCCATAGTTATCTCCCCTATTCTTTTAATAATATATCATATTTTAAAAGTTTTTTCAATTCTTTTTACATTGATTTTGGTATGTGAATGCCTAATAGGTCTAATAAGGTTTTTATAATTAAATTATTAAATGAAAGAATTATATTATAATCATTTTTAATTTGGTCTTGAAGATCTGTCATATGATTATTTTGATAGAAATTATTGGCAATTACAGATAGTTCATAAAGATATGAGGCTATGTAATGTGGTTTTCTTTCATTTATAGCCATATTTAAGTTTTCAGTTACTTCTAATAGTTTTAAACGAAGAGCTCTATCCGTTTCATTATATATGTTATCTGATAGATGTCCATCATTTTGTGTTAATAATTTATTTATTCTTAAATATGTATATAAGATATATGGACCAGTTTTACCATTTACTTCACTGAATTTTTGAATGTCAAAGATATAGTTTCTAGTTAGATCATTTTGCAGGTCAGCAAATTTTAAAATGGCGTTAACTATTTTATCTAAGTCTTCTTCATCCATGTGTTTATTTTCTTCTCTTAAATTTATGAATTCAGTTTTGACTTCTTTGATTAAATCTTTTAATTTTAAGGCACCACCTGATCTTGTTTTAAATGGTTTATTATCTTTACCATTTACGGTACCATAACCATAATGAGCAAGTATTCCATTATAGATATTGGTCTTTTTAGCGGCTCTAAAGATTTGGGTAAAATACATACTTTGTCTAGCGTCAACTATATATAAAATTTCATCAGGGTTAAAATCTTTTTTTCTTTGCCAAATGGTACCCAAGTCTGAGGTTGCGTAAAGGTAGGCACCATCAGATTTTTGAATAATGCAAGGTGGCATGTCTATTTTGTCTTTTTCCTCTTTGACGTCTATTACTTTAGCGCCATCATCTATTTTTATGTAGTTGTTATCTTCTAGGTATTTCATCATTTCTGGGAACTGTTTATAAGCGTCGCTTTCACCTAACCAATAATCAAAGTGAACATCTAAGTAATCATATATTGATTTAATATCAGAGACTGATAATTTATATATTTTTTCCCAAAGGATTTTATAGTCTTTATTACCTTCTTGAAGTTCTTTTGTTATTTTTGCGCATTTCTTTTTAATTTCTTCATTTTCTTTACATAGGCTACTTATTTTAGGATAAGTTACATTTAGGTAATCTAAGTCAAATTCAATGTCTTCATATTTTTTGTTTGAGAAATCATTGATTATACCATAAATTACTTGTCCCATTTGAGCTCCAATGTCACCTAAGTGAACATCCGCAATTGTTTTATTTCCTTGAAATTTTAACATATTATTAATTGCTTGACCAATAATAGCAGTTCTTAGGTGTCCAACGTGTAAAGGTTTGGCAACATTTGGTCCCCCATAGTCTAAAACAATGGTTTTTTCCTTTTTTTCTATACCAAATTTATCTTTATTTATCAATTCTTTTAATGATTGATTGATTAGTTTATCACTGACAATTATATTAATAAAACCTGGTTTAGCTGGGGTTACTTCTTTAAAGTAATTTTCAAAGTTTTCTAATTCTTTTAGTTTATTTGTGATTTCTTCGGCAATGATAATTGGAGCTTTATGATATTCTTTAGCTAGTTTGAAAGCGTCATCACACTGGAAGTCGATACCTTCGATGTTTGATTTAATGACTTTTGGGTCATAGTTATAGTTTAGTTTTTGAAATGTTTCTTTTAGTATTTGATTTAATTTTTTATTCATGATTTTTCCTCCTTTTAATTAAAAAATCCCTATAAAATAAGGACGGAGTTTCCGCGGTGCCACCTTACTTCATAGAGAATCTATGCGACTTTAATCTTTAATGCAGATCATACAAACAGCTTAATAAAGAAATGCGTTCATAAGGATATATTACCAGGCTTCCACTAATCCTAGCTCACTATAAATATATTTATCTTATTACTATTTTTCTTCATGCCTTGAATTAATTATATAAAAATGCCTTTTGTTTGTCAAACTTGTGATTATTATATTCTAAACACTTTTCTTCTAATAATTTAAAATTACAGCAGCGTTTTTTATATTTGGGCTTAATGTCTTATTTATATATTTATTATATAATTTTTGTGATCTTTCATATAATTTGACCTTATTACGATTTAGCCACAGTATTTGTTCTTGTAATAATTTGATATATTTTTGTTCTGGAATGGTCAATCCTTTTTTTCTTAAATCTATTTTAATTATATTATTTTCAGTTACTGGCAGCATATTATTAAAATTTATAGCTCCTAATTTGCCATGGTCTATTTTCAAAAAATCTATTTTAGCCTTTAATTTTAAATGTTTTGGTTTAGGGCTTGATAATGGAGCAAAGTACATACAATTATTAACTTCTAATAATACACCAACAAAAGGTCTTAATTGCTTTTTATCATAATTATATGGAACTTTATCATCATATTGTCTTAAATAATTACAATAATCTATATCTAATCTTGCCAAAATTAATTTTTTCATCTACTCACCTACTTTAAATAAAAACTAGAGAATTTATAATCTCCAGTTTCTTTTTTAAGTTCCTGTTATGGCCGGAATCGCCGCTTTTTTAAGTTCCTGTTATGGCCGGAATCGCCGCTTTTTTAAGTTCCTGTTATGGCCGGAATCGCCGCTTTTTTGATTACAAATAGTATAAAACTAATTGTATGCATTTGCTTAAGCATATATAATATATCATATATTTTAGCGAATGTCTATGTTTTTTGACAAATGCAAAGAAAAAGTCCATGGACTTTTTCCCTAATTAAAAGAATACAGACCCTAACAAAATAGCTAACAAAATATATAAAACTAAGACGATTAGGTAGCCACTATTGTTAGTACATGGTCTTTCACATGAATTATTGCAAGACATAATTTACTCCTTTCTAGGGCTTATAAATAAGCTCCAAGTATGATTATTAAAAGAATAAATAGTACTAAAACGATTGCTGCTGAGCTTGCGGAAGTATTACACATATAAATCATCCTCCTTTTTACCTTTCACATTATTTTATGGGAATTTTTAGTTTATGTGATTACTTAGCGGCAAAAATTAATAAAAATGTTGAATTTATAAGGAAAATTTGTTATTATTTATATGTATGAAAGCATACATATGAAAGGAAGATAGCATGAATAAGAAAAAATTATTCGCTTTTGTTTTAGCCGGAAGTTTACTACTTACAGGTTGTGGTAAGGTTGCGACTTTAAAAAATGGCGAAGAAGTTGTAGCTAAATTAAATGGTAAAACTATTACAGCAGAAGAATTATTTGATGAACTTAAGAATCAAGGAGGCGCTACTACTTTAACAAATATGATTGATGAGTTTATTGTAAATAAGGAAATTAAAACTGATGAGGATGCGGAAAGTTATGCAGATTCTCAGTTAAATTCTTACAAACAATCTTATCAAAGTTACGGACAGGATTTTAATGCGGCTTTAAAATCAGCTGGTTATACTGGTGAAGATGATTTTAAAGATGCTTTAGTTACCGAGTATAAAAAACAAAAGGTTACTGAAAATTATGTTAAAGATGAACTTTCTGATTCAGAAATTGAAAAGTATTATGATGATAATATTTTTGGTGATATTGAGGCTAGGCACATTTTAATTAGTCCAAACACTGATGATGATATGAGTGATGAAGAAAAGGAAAAAGCTGAAGAAAAAGCTAAAAAAGAAGCTGAAGACATTATTAAAAAGTTAGATGATGGAGAAAAGTTTGCAGATTTAGCTAAAGAATATTCTGATGATGAAGGAACAGCTAGTAAGGGTGGTAAGCTTACAGTTACTTATGGTGCAGTTGTTGATGAATTTTGGGATGGCGTTAATGATTTAAAAGATGGCGAGTATTCTAAAGAGCCTGTTAAATCTGAATATGGTTATCACATTATTTACCGTATTAAACAAAAAGAAAAACCATCGCTAGATGATGTTCGTGATGATGTTATTGATGATTTAGTTCAAGAAAAAATGAATAATGACACAACTTTACAAACAAAAGCATTAGTTGCTTTAAGAAGAAAATATGATTTAGAAATTTCTGATGATAAACTTAAAAAATCTTATGATAATTCTGTTGACAGCGCACTTAGTCAAACAAACAGTTCAAATTAATGAACTGTTTTTTCAATGAAATTATTTATTTCTTCGGTGGTAAAGCCTTTGGCATAAAGTTTTTGTTTCAATTTGTTTTTTAAGGTATAACCATCATATTTTGATTTTAATTTATTATATATTTTTATCATTTCGTTTTCTAATTTACTGGTGTCTATTTGGATGTTATCTAAATGATTATAAATATCTTCTGTGCTATATCCAAGATTTGAAAGATACATGCTTGTTTTTTGTTTAAAAATATAGGCAGTGTCTTTATTTGTTTTTAATCTTTTTTGAATGATTTTTTCTATTTTTTGGTCTATTTTATCTTGGGTAAAATTAGATAGGGCTTTTTCGATAAAAATATTATCTATATGATTATCTTCTAGTTCTTTTTTTATTTTATATGGGCCATCCAAGGTAAGATTTACTTTATCGTTTGTAAAGCTTTCGGCAAAGAGCTCATCATTAATTAAATTTAATTCTTTTAGTTTATTTATGATTTTTTCTGGATTTGACATTTCGTTTTTAGTGAGGAATTTTTCTATTTCATATGTGCTTCTAATTTTTCGATTTATCATTTTTAAGACTTTATCATAATTTTCATAAAAAACGTTTTCTTCTTTTATTTGGTTTAATTCTTTATTTGTGATATTTTTTTTATAAAGAATGTTTGTGTTTATTAAAACGTGTTCGTTAATAGATATTTTTTCATTATTATCTAAAGTTATTTGATATTTATTTTTTTGTTTTTTGATATTTAATATTTTCATAGCATCGCCTTCTATCTTTGATGTATTCACTATAACACATACTATTTATTTTGTAAAGTTTTTTACGAACGAATGTTTTTAATTATTTAAAATTTATTTTTGCAAAGCAAATTTCTAGTATATAAAAAGAAAAGCTTTAACTTTTCTTAACAATAATGTTTTTTGAATCAGAAGTTCTTAAAGCCATGATGGTATTTTTTATTTGATAAGCTCTCATGCTATCACCAAAGTTTTTCAAGATTAGTTTTACTTTGGCGTTTTTGACAAACCCAATATCCATGAGTCTTCGTTTTAGTGCAGTATTTTCTATTCTATCGATAATGGCTTCTTCATTTATTTTTAAGTCATTTAAATTTTTCATATTTTATTATATGAGAAATTTTATTTTAATTGAATAATTATTTATATTTTTAATCATAATAATTTTGAAAGGAATGATGACTATGAATATTAGTATTAGAAATCATATTATGAGTAATTTTAAGGGAGCAAGTAAAGACGATATTAAAGAGTCTATTGAGGCTTCTTTTAATGACAAAGATGAAATTACTTTACCAGGACTTGGAGTGTTTTTCAGTCTTGTTTGGAGTAAAAGTTCTTTAGAGGATAAGGACAAAATGTTAAATATTTTAAAAGATAGCTTTTAGGCTATCTTAATTGGTGTTTCAAATTTATTTTTATTAAATTTAACGGTATAGATACTTGATGATGTTTGGAAATTAAACTGATTACTAGCAAATGAGAAACCATTTGGATTAATTATTTTAGTAGTTATGGTTTGATTGTTTGTATCAGTTATTTTTTCTTGCTCTAAAACTTCTTTTAGGTTATAGATATTTTGGCCATTTTCATTATAGGCTAAAACGTTAGATGATGTTTTATCTAATATGAATAGTTTATTATCAAATATACCAATACCGATTTGTTTTAAATTATCATTTTTATTAATTATTTTAGTATTATTGAGATAAAGGCCGGATTTATTTCCATTTTTATCTGAGTAGATGACAACTAAGTTTATGTTTTTATTATTAATATTTACATCTTTAATATTATATCTACTATATCCACCTTTACACCCTGGACCTTGCAAGGCGTTATAATTTGCGATTGTAAGGTCAAAGGTACATTCATCAGAAATGGTTGGATATGGATTAACATCAACTTTTGGTGTGTTTGTGGCTCTTGATGGAGTCACTATTTTTTTATTATTATTTAATACTGATATGGTTAATGTGATTATTAATATTAGAATTATTATAATTAATATATATATGACAAACATTTTTGGTTTTCTTTTCATTTTGATATTCACCCCTATTATTAGAATAACATAAATTGGAATAAAAATATATAGGTGAATTTAATTTTAATTAAGTTTGACTGTTTTATGATGATTTTAAAATTTTATTTACAGTTTTAATTCATCTAATGATATATTTTTTTATTTTATTCTAATTAATATAATTTTTTATTTTATAGTAATTTATGATTTAAATTTATTCTGTTAGTTTTATAATTTTACTTGCAACAATTTGATATTGGTCAAAACGTTTTTCAACTCTACCTTTAATCTGTAAAATATCCCCTACTTCGATGTTATTTATAGTTTGATAGATTTTTGGAAATACGACGATGGTTGTCGTTGCAAGTTCATCGCTAGCAGTAATAAACATCATTTTTTCTTTATTTTTTGTATCTATTTCTCTTGTTTTATCGACTATAATTATGACTTCGATAATTTTATCAAAGTATCTGTTTATGTTTTTTAGACTAATTATATTAGAGTTATTTTTTTTATAGTCTATTATGGGGTTATTACTTAGATAAAAGCCAAATACTTCTAATTCTTTTTGCATGAGATATTTTTGAGAAAATTCTGGTTTTTGGTCTAATTCAGGTTTAAAGGTATCATCGGTTACATAATGGCCTATTTCGCTATAACCTATGATAATATCTAAGTTTTGAATTAGGGTATTTTTATTTATGCCAAAGCAATCGAATGTGCCAGCATAAATTAATGTTTCAAGGGTGTTTTTATTTATTTGACAGCGGCAGATGAAGTCAAAAATATCTTTAAATTTACCTTTTTGTCTTTCTGTTAAGATAATTTTGGTAGTATTTATGCCGATATTTTTGATATTAGTTAGAGGAAATATTATTTGATTATTGGCTGTTATATATATATCTTCACTTTCGTTGATATTTGGCTTTTTTACTATGATACTATTTTTATTAGCTTCATAAATATATTCTTTGGTTTTTATTTCACTATTAATAGCACTATTTAAAAGATGTTTCATAAATATTTTAGGATAATAAGCTTTAAGATAAGCCATACGGTAAGATATCATGGCATAGGCTACAGAATGAGAACGATTAAAACCATAGTCGGCAAATTTAAAAATTGTATTATAAACTTTTTGGGCTATTTGTTTATCATAACCTTTTTTAATACTACCATTTATAAATTTATCTTTTTCTTTTAATAAGATACTTTCACTTTTTTTACTCATAGCTCTTCTTAATAGGTCAGCCTGTGATAATGTATAACCAGCCATGATGTGTGCAATTTGCATGATTTGCTCTTGATAGACGATGATGCCATAAGTTGGTTTTAATACTTTTTCTAAGTCTTTATGAAAGTAATCTACTTTTTCTAATCCTTCTTTTCTTTTGATATAAGAATCTATATTTTTCATAGGGCCTGGTCTAAATAAAGCTAAAGCTTGAATTAAGTCTTCAAAGGTTTTTGGTTTGAATTTTTTTAGAAAATTTTTCATACCTTCTGATTCAAATTGAAATATGCCTGTGGTATTAACAGTAGTAAAAATATCTAAGGCTTTTTTATCGTTTTCAGGAATAGTGTCAAAGGTTAAATCATCTATTTCTTTTAGGATATTATTAATGAGGGTTAGGTTTTTTAAGCCTAAGAAGTCCATTTTTAAAAGGCCTATTTTTTCTAAATAATCTTTATCATACTGACTAGCATAAAAGTTATCGTTTTTATCTAGTGGAATGATGTTATCTAGGTTATATTTAGACATAATGATGCCGGCGGCGTGAATTGATGTATGTCTTTTTAATCCTTCAAATTTATGGGCAATTTTATAAATGTTTTGAAATTCTTTGTTTAAGTTTAAAAAGTTTTTTATTTTAGGATTTTGATAGTTCTGTTTTAATGATAGTTTAGCATCTATAAGTTTAGTTAGACTATCAGCTTTATTTAAATTTATATCTAGTGCTCTGGCGGTATCTTTGATTGCTTGTTTAGCGGCCAAGGTTCCAAAGGTAACAATTAGGGCAACTTTTTTTTCACCATATTTATCTTGACAATATTTTATAACTTCTTCTCTTTTGCTATCTTCAAAGTCGACATCAATATCAGGCATGGTAATTCTTTCTGGATTTAAGAATCTTTCAAAAAGAAGGTTATATTTTAATGGGTCAATAGTTGTGATGTTTAGGCAGTAGGCAACTAGTGATCCGGCGGCACTTCCCCTACCTGGGCCAACTAAGATACCTTTTTCTTTTGCATATCTAATATAATCAGCAACTATTAGAAAGTAATTAGAAAAGCCCATGTTATTAATTATTTGAAGTTCTTTTTTTAGTCTTTCGGCATATTTTCTTGGAGCGGAAGAGCCAAATATTTTTTTCATACCATTAATGCACTGTTTTTTTAGTTCACTAAAGGCATCTTTATTTTCGTCATATACTGGAAGGAGATTTTGATTTGTTTTTATTTGGATATTACACAAACTTACTAATAGTTCATTATTTTTATCTAAACCTTGTAGTGGTAGTAAGCTTTTATTTGAGTAAGTTTCTTTTACTTCATTTACAGTGATGCCTTCTTTTATTGCTTTAAGATATTTTAAATATTTTTCATCTTCTTTGGTTAGGCAAAGAATTTCACCCATATAAATGATGTTTGGAAAGTTAAGATTTTCTTTTTCTTCTTTATTTTTATATGTTAAGAATATATAGGGATAGATTTTTTTTAAATCATCATAAATATTTTTACTTTCATAAGGGACTAAGCATACTAAATCTTTAGAATATTTATTTAATATATCGATATTTAAAGATTTTTCTGATTTTTCTGTGGTTATTTTAACGAGATTTTGATATCCTTCATAGCTCATGGCATATAAGATGATTTTTTCTTTGATGGATATTTCTAAACCAATTATTGGCTTGATATTTGCTTTTGTGCAGGCAAAATAAAATTCTAAGGCACCATACATATTATTATCGGTAATGGTTAAGGATTTGATGTTTTGTTTTTTAGCTAAATCTATTAAATCATTTATTTTTATCATACTTGTTAAAAGCGAGTTACAAGTTTTTATGTTTAATGGTGCATACATATTATCCCTCCAATAATATTTTACTATAATTTTGAGTAATTCCAAAGAAAAACAGTGTTTTAATATTTACAAATTGTTTTATCCATTGATATAATAGTTTATAACAGTTAGAAAGGACAATGATATGAATATTAGAAGTAATTTTAGTTTAGATGATATTGTTAATAATTTAGGTATTGGGTATATATACAAGACTAAACATGGAGTTATTAATAAGCTTAAAGGGTCTCAAGATTATTATGAAGTAATGTGTGCGGATTTGGGTTTTGTAGATGATGATATTTTTATTTCACTAATGAATGATGTGGGAACAACATATCAATTAGGAAATGGATTTGATGAAGATAAGTTTGTTATTGATTTTGAATCTTTTTCAGATTTAAGTAAAAAAGAGAATTTTGATTTTAAACAGATTTTAGAAAAATATAAATCAGGTGTAGGGAAATTTTATACTTGGAATTTTGAAAAGAAAGATTTTGAAGAAATTACTGATGAAAAATTTTTAGCTAAGCAAAAGAAAGAAAAAGTAAATCCAAATGATTTAGATATTTTAAAAATGTATGATGATATTAAAGAAACTATTATTGCTCAAGATGAGCAAGTAAAACAAGTTTTAGCATCAGTTTATAAAAATCAAAAAATTATTAATTCTTCCTTAGATGATGAGACTATTTCAAAATTAAAAGAAAACATTATTGTTTATGGACCTACTGGAACTGGGAAGACAGAAATTTTATCACAGATTGCTAAATTATGTAATGTGCCGATTGTTATTGAAGATGTGACTTCTTTTTCAGAAACTGGATATGTTGGTAGAGATGTTTCTGAGATGCTTGGTGATTTATATTCGATAGCTGGAATGGATTTGGAACTTGCTGAAAAAGGAATTTTAGTTATTGATGAATTTGATAAGATTGCTGAAGGCGGAATGAGCGGAAATACTGAAGGACCTTCAAGGGTTGGCGTTCAAAGATCGCTTTTGAAATTATTAGATGGTGGTATAATTAATTTTAGAGAAGACAATTATGATGGAGCTATGATTGATTTTAATACTTCTAAATTAACGATTGTAGCATTGGGAGCTTTTAGTGGAATTAAGAAGAATGATGATTATTCAGATATTTCTACTAAAGACTTTATAGATTATGGAATTATGCGAGAAGTTATGGGAAGATTTTCTAAGCTTGTTTCGATGAATGCTTTTTCTAAAGATGAATATAAAAGAATTTTATTAGAATCAAAGTTAAGTCCTTTAAATACTTATAAGAAACTATTTGAAGAAATGAAAATAGAATTTACTTATGATGATGATTTAATTGATTATATTGCTGATGAAGCTGTTGCTTTAGATTGTGGAGCTAGAAGTTTAAAGACTGTTTTTGATGGAATTATAAGTGATAGTTTATTTGATTTGTTTGCTGGTAATTCTAAAAAAGTACATTTGACTAAGCCAACTGATATGAGTAAGTCACATAGAACTAAAAAAATAGCTTCTGAAAATAGGCATACTGTGGGATTTTGCTAGGTTTTATATAAATTTTTTAACTATAGATATTTGACTTATTAAGGATATTGTGATAAAGTTATATAGCGAAAGAAAACTTTAAGGAGGGATATTATGGCAAAAAAAATTACAAGTACGAAACCTTTATTTGGTAATCGTCGTTCACACGCTTTAAATGCAACTAGACATGCATTTAAACCAAATTTACAAACTGTAACAATTAATGGAAAAAAATATAGAGTTAGTGCGCGTGAACTTAAGACTATTAAAAAAATGTTAGCAGCATAAGTCCTTGGGGACTTTTTTCATTTAAAAAAGCTTCTGAGAGAAAAGAAGCTTTTATTTTATTATAAAACTTATACCAACGCGTTCGTTTTTAGCACTTACTTCGTATCCTAGTAGGGATAGGGTTTGTTTTACGATAGATAGTCCTAATCCAAACTGTCCATTGATACCTTTTTTATAAGGAGTAAACATGTCATTTAAAATGCTTTCATCGATATTGGGGCCATCATTATAAAGGGTTATTCGGTGATTTTTGACCGTAATTTTTACTTCTTTTTCAGCATATCTAGTAAAGTTACTTAAGATATTATCAATGATGGCTTCCCAATTGTCTTTAGAACCTTTGAAATCGGTTTTTTTATCTAATATATCGATTTGCCATTTAATATCTGGCCTAGTCATTTTAAATTTTGATACGGATGATTCTAATATGTCGACGATATTGACTTCGCCACTTTTATAGTTATCCATATCTTTAAAATACGTTAATTTATTCAAATATAGTAAGGAGTGTACTTTTGTTTCTAATTTTTTTATTTCTTGTTTTATTATTTTTAGTCCATCTTCTTCGTTTTCAACGCCATCTTCGATTGCTTCTATGTATGATTTTATAACAGTGAGAGGGGTTTTAAAATCATGAGAAATATTTTGATACATTTGATTTTTATATTCTTCTTGTTTGTGTAAGGTAAGCTTCATTTCGTCAATGGCTTTAGAGAGGACTTTTAATTCGTCATCTACTTTATATTTATATTTGTCTTTGTAGTTTTCATTATCTAGGTTATCAACCTTTTCTTTTAAATGACGAATTTTTTGGGCGAGCGACTGACTCCACCAAGCTACTATAGCAAGCATTAAAAGCAAGGTGATTAGAAGTACTGGAAATAGTGCTTCTAAGATGTCAGAACGCATTTGATGAACATACTCATCATTAGTTATAGCTATTTTATAGCCTTGTTCATCATTAATTGTATTATAGTAGTAAGTTTTTCCTTGGTATTTAAATTTACCAAAGTCATCTTTTATGTTTTCTATGATTTGTTCAGCTGGAAGATTAATTATATCTTTTAGGTTACTAGATGTTGTTAAAGTGTCATTATTTTTATAAAGATAGGCAACAGAGCTATCTATGTCGGTTTGTGAGAAGTCATAACGGACAACATCTAAGGGAGTTTTTAAATATAAATAAATGTTTTTTTCATAAATTGGTATTAAAAGTTTTGGGAGTATAATTGCGATACTTATATATATTAGGGCGAACATTATTAGAACGATAGTTAATATTTGTCTATATAAGTTATGTTTTAGGTTCATAGTAATCTATATCCATATCCATATATAGTATTTAATCTTAGTTTAGGCATTTTCTTTCTTAGCCTTCTGACTAAGTCGTCCACTACTCTATCGCTTCCAAAGTAATTGTCACCCCAAACTGTTTGTAATATATGATTCCTCGAGAAAGATTTGTTTTTGTTTTGCAAAAACATTAATAGTAAATCAAATTCCAAAGTAGTGAGAGAAATTTCTTTAGATTCGTCTTTAACTAATCTTTTGTCGATGTCAATTTCATAAGGTTCATATATTATTTTTTGGGTTTGTCCCATATAAGTTCTTTTTATAATATTATTTACTCTTAATACTAATTCTTTAGGTGAATACGGCTTAGTAACATAATCATCACTTCCTAACTCTAAGCCGATTATTTTATCTAAATCTTGATCTCTAGCAGAAGTGAATATTACAGGAACATTACTTCCTTCTCTTATGCTTTTAATAATGTCATAGCCACTTACTTCATCGTCTAACATTATATCTAATATCCATAAGTCTACTTTATCAGTTACGTGATTTAAAGCATCGGTTCCATTATAATATTGAACTACTTCATAGCCAGCTCTTTCTAGATATGATTTGATTAAGTCATTTAGGTTTTTTTCATCTTCAACTAAACAAATTTTATACATTAATTATCGCCTCATTTATAGTATAACACTATTTTAATATTTTCTCATCTATCACGACCTTTCTAAGAGCTATTTTTCTGCTCTGTAATAATGATACTAAAATATTGTGGTGTAATTTTGATAGAAATATGGGAAATTATGGGAAGAAAAAAATAGAAGTTAATCTATTTTATTGTATATGGATTTGACTGACTTCCATCTCCTCCTGTGATTTTTATATCTGATGAGAGATAGACGGATGGGCGTAATGTATTCCTGAGATGATTTTCTTGGTCATTCATTTTTACAACTCTTATAATGATTATACTATATATAATGGAAAAAACGAACTATGTTTGTTACTTTCAAAATTAAAAAAAAGAAAAAAATAATTTCAAAAGTAACAAGATTTGCTTTTTATAATTTCACCTCCTATATATAACATACGACGTAAAAGTTTGATTTCCTTTTTTGGGGTTAATTTTTTTTTTTTTGAAAAAAACTTAGTTTTGATTAACTAAGTTATAGGGTTTATTTTAATGTTTTGATCATACATTTTAACGATACTACTATATTTTTCGTATAGTCTTTTATAATCTTGATTATAGGCTTCATTCATTTGACTAAAGGGAATGACTTTGAAATCAGTCCATCTACTACCCTTTTTATAGTAGTTATATAGTAGTTCATTATTTAAATTATCTAATTTTATTTTTGATTGACCGTTTTTTTCTTCTTTGATAATATCGACTGAGGTCATAAGTTCAACCATGGTATTATAATCATTATTGGTGCTTTGAGCAGAGATGAAATTACCTAATGAATATATGACTAAGGTATCATTAATATAAGTTATTGGCTGAATTACATGAGGATGAGTTCCAATTATGATATCGACTCCTAGTGATGATAGGTATTCGGCTTGCTTTTTTTGAGTTTCGGTTGGTTCATTTTTATATTCTGTTCCCCAGTGCATGGATACCATTAATAAATCTACTTTGTCCCTAACTTTTTCAATGTCGCTTTTTACTTTTTCATCACTATATAAATTTACTAAGTATTCTTTTCCTTCCGGAACTTTGATACCATTAGTTCCATAAGTATAAGCAAGCAAGGTATATTTTATGCCGTTTTTTTCTTTAATGTTTATTTGCTCGGCATCTTCTTTTGAGCAGTAACTTCCAGCTGATAGAACTTCTTTTGTTTTCCAATAATTACAAGAATTTATGACGGCTTTTTCACCTCGATCTAGGGTATGATTATTGGCTAGAGATACTAAGTTAAAACCGGCATCTATCATTGTGTCGCCAAATTCTTTTGGTGAGTTAAAGGTTGGATAATCGGAAAGTCCGATTTCAGTTCCACCTAAGATACTTTCTTGGTTATAGAATGCAAGGTCATAATTTTTGACGATTGGTTTGATTAGTTCAAGCTGAGATGAAAAATCATAGGTTCCATTTTGATAGGCATCTTTATATACTGAGCTATGCAGTAAGGCATCTCCGACCATAACTAAAGATAGTTTACTTGTTTTGATTTCGTCTTTTATTTCTTTTTTAGGTTTTGGTTCTTTTTTGACTTCTTTATTTTGTGTTGTTAAATAGAGTGCGGATATTATTAGAATAATTAATAATATAGATAAAACTAACTTCTTTTTCATATTTTTTACCAATTACAATTTCCGTTTAATGAGTTAACGTATTTTTGTAAAGCTTCCTTTCCTTCTTCGTTATTTGTAGAGCTTGTGAAGTAAGTACCATTAAGTTCATCTATTTCACTTTGTGATTTGTTTTCATTATCTAAGGTGTATGAGGTTATGATACCATTTTTCATAGTAAATATAGCCTTTTTATTATCAATGGTGCATGTAAGTTCTTCTCCTTTGGTACATCCTGTTAGTAAAATTAAGGAAATTATTAGTAGTATTTTTTTCATTTGTATCTCTCCTTACATTAATGGGGCAAGTGCTTTTAAGATTTGCCTTTTTAGGGAATTAAACCAGTTTAGTTTTCCCAAGTTTTTAAGTTTGATTTCTTTAGATTCTTTTAGTATATTGGTGTAATCTTTTTTTATAGTATATATTGATGAACAATCATAGAGCCAAACACCACATTCAAAGTGAAGATACAGGCTTCTATAATCTAGGTTAACTGTACCTATTGTTGCATATTCATCGTCGACGATAAATGTTTTAGAGTGGATAAACCCTTTAGTGTATTCATGAATTTGAACACCATTTTTTAAAAGGATTTCATAGTATGCTTTAGTGACTTCGTTGACGGTTTTTTTATCTGGAATACCTGGTGTGATAATATGAACATCAACGCCTCTTTTGGCAGCCATGTTTAAGGCAGTAATCATCTCATTATCTAATACTAAATACGGGGTTGTGATGTATAAGTATTTATTTGCTTTGTTTATTAGATTTAAATATATTGTTTCACCTACAGCTTCATTATCCCAAGGACTATCAGAGTATGGAATGACATAACCATCTGATGAGGTTTCAGATGATGATATTGATTTATATTTTTCATAGTCTTCATTTTCTTCTTTGATATAGTCCCACATGGATAAAAACATGACAGTGAAATTCCAAACGGCATCACCTTCTAACATGATTCCGTTATCTTTCCAATGACCAAATCTTATTTTTTCACCAATATATTCGTCGGCAAGGTTAATACCGCCAGTAAAGGCAATATTACCATCAATTACGGCTATTTTTCTATGGTCACGGTTATTGAATTTAGATTTTAAGTTAGGGACAAATTTATTAAATATGGCTGTTTTAATACCTAGTTTTTCTAATTTTTTATCATAGTTATTTGGTAATGTTGTTATGGAACCAAAGTCATCATAAATTAATCTTACATCTACACCTTCAGATATTTTTTGTTTTAATGTTTCTAAAATAGTATTCCACATTTTGCCTTCAGCTATGATAAAATATTCTAAAAAAATATATTTTTTGGCGTTTTTTATGGCTTCTAATAGTTTATTAAAGTAAATTTGTCCATTTGAAAGATATGTTGTTTTAGTGTGTTTACAAAGGTTAGTTAGAGAATAGTTTTCGATATATTTCACCTGGTTATGGGCGGATAGGTTTTCGTATTTTAATTCATTTAAAACGAGATTATGATTATCTTTATATTTTAACTGTTTATAATAAATATTTTTTAGTTTTTCTTTTTGCCTTTTAGTTAATTGGTTACCACCGAATAGTGAATATAATAAAAGACCAAATATAGGAAAGGCCATTATAGGAATTATCCAAGCAATTTTATAACCAGGGTTAGCATTACTATTGACGATATATAATACTAAGAATAATGATAAAATGGCGTTTATTATATAAAAAAGAACAAAATAACGAGAAAATTCAAAAATCATGAAGGATATTATAGTTATTTGAATTATCATAAGTAATGGGACGAGAAATACTCTATGACTTAATAAATTGAGGTTTTTTTTAAGAAATTTTAGCATATCATACATCACCCTGTCTTTATTAAGATTATACCCTATTTTGATGAATTTGACAATTGAATGTAGGGTGATATACTATGGGTGTATGAAATTTTTGTGAGGTTTTTATGAAAGAAGTAGTATTTGCGAAGGGTATTTGTTTTAAAAAAATTTTTTGGATTTTTATGATTGGCTGTGTTTGCGGCTGCTTTATTGAGGTTATTAATCATTTTATCCATTATGGTAATATTGTAAGTAGAAGTAGTTTAATATATGGTCCTTTGAATTTAGTATATGGTATTGGAATTGTAATTTTTATTTTATGTTTTTATAAAGTTAAAAATCCTCTTTTTATTTTTCTTGGTGGTATGATTTTAGGTGGTTTATTTGAATATGTGTGCTCATGGTTTCAAGAGAAGTTATTTGGGACGACTTCTTGGGATTATAGTCATCAAATGTTTAATATAGGTGGTAGAACTAGTTTAAAGTATATGATTATTTGGGGAATTTTAGCTGTTTTAGTTATTAAGGTAATATATCCTTTTTTAACTAAGTTGATTGGGAAAATTCCGGTTAATTTAGGCAATTATATGACGGTTATTTTAATGTTATTTATGATTTTTAATATTATTATTTCATCGTTTGCTTGTTTGAGGCAATCTGAGAGGGCTTTAGGTTTTAAGGCTAGTAACAGGATTGAGGTATTTTTAGATAAGCATTATCCAGATAAGGTTTTAGATACTATTTTTGAGAATTATGAAAGAAAATAGACTTTTGGTCTATTTTTCTTTTAAGGTTATTTTAACTGTTTTATCTCCAACTAATTCTCCTTCTTTGAGGCTTTGATTAATAACATAGCCATAACCTTCTAATTCATATTTATAGCCTAATGTTTCCATAAGATAAATGGCATCGCTTCTTGAGTAACCAATAAGGTTTGGCATTTTGCCTTCGCCTTCGTTGGTGATAAGGAAAACTCTATCATAAGATAAGACTGTTTCACCTTTATTTGGGTACTGATTTATTATTTTATCACCTTTACCAATGATGGTTGTTTTAATGTTATACTCTTTCATAATTTTTTGAACATCGGTGACTTTTTTATTAATATATGAATCTAGTTTTAATGATGTAACATTACTTGTGTTTTTAGTTTCTTCTTCAAACATGTTTTTATATTTCGCAATATTTTTCATTAAAGTGGTTATGGAATCACTTAGAACTTTAGATGATCCGACGTTGGGCTGTTTAACTGCTGCATAAATGATTATTTCTGGATTATCTTTTGGATACATGCCAGCAAATGAGTAGATATAATCGTTACTACCTTTTAGATAGCCACCAGTTTTTTCGTTATATATTTGGCTTGTTCCGGTTTTTCCGATGACATCAAAACCATCAATATGATATCTTTTTCCTGTTGCTTCAGGATCAGAACTATTGACAACATTATTCATTAAATCTTTTATTTTATCAATGGTTGTTTGTTTAACTAGTTTAGCGCTTTTTTCTATTTTTCTTTTATAGGTTGTTTTGCCAGTATTAGGGTCAACAATTTTTTTAACGATATGTGGGGTTAATTCTTGTCCATCATTGGCAATCATAGATAGGGCTTTAAGGTGTTGGATCGGAGTGGTAGTGATACCTTGGCCAAAGGCAGCATTAGCTACTTCGACTGGATATTTGAAACCTAAAGATCCACTTTGTTCTCTTGAAAGATCAATACCTGTAGATGAGCCAAAGCCATATTTTTTGAAGCAATCTTTCATTTCATCTCTATCAATAAAATGATTTATCATGGTGGTTACACCGACGTTTGATGAGTATTCAAAACCTTTATCATAGTTGATATTTCCCCATCCGGTGTTATTCCAATCTCTAATAGTAGCATCGGCAACCTCTATACTACCTGATTTGAATGTTTCTCCACCGTTATAGGTTCCTTTATCAATGGCACACATATAGGTATATATTTTCATGGTTGATCCTGGTTCGAAGGCATTTGAGACTAATGGGTTTTCATAGCTGGTGATATTTCTTAGGTTTGGATTAAATGAAGGTGTTGAGCTACTAGCTAGGATATCACCTGTTTTAGCATCCATAACGGTTATTAATGACCACTCTGGTTTATATTCGGTGTTTATTTTTTTTACTTCTGTTTCAGCAAATCTTTGAATGGCTGAATCTATAGTTAGGTATATATCTTTGCCATCTAAGGCATCGATTCTTTCTTCTTTGGTATCTGGTATTTTATAGCCAAAGCGATCTTGCTGGTAAGTTAGATATCCGTCAGTTCCTTTTAGGTCATCATCAAATTTAGCTTCAATTCCAAGTTCACCATCTATTGAGGTGTTTAGTTTACCATTTTTATCATAGTATTCGTTAGTTTTAGCATATCCTAAGATGTATGAGGCAAAGTCTCCATTTGGATAATATCTTTTATAGCTTTCTTCAAAGTCAATTCCTGGAAGATTTAAGGTTTCTATTTCACTTTTTTTAATTTCGGTAAGATTTTTGCCTTTTGGTCCAAATTCTATTTGGTATCTACCCTTTTCTTTTCCTGTTTTTAGTCTTTCTTTGATTTCTGTTTCTTCCATGCCTAAAACTGGGGCGAGAGCTTTAGCTGTTTGGTCTATGTCTTCGACATGGTTGATTTTAGTTTTGGTACTTCTTTCTTCATCTAGGTAGGCAATTAGAGTGTATGAAGTGACGTTTTGAGCTAAAACGTTACCACTCATGTCATAAATAGTTCCTCTTTTAGCGGTTAGAGTTTTTGAGATGGTATTTCTATTGGAAGCAAAGACTTTCATGTCTCTACCATTTATTGTTGGTGATATGGCTAAATAGCAATATCTAGTGAATAGGACTAATATTAAAAACAAAAAAACAAGAAAGATTTTTCTTGGGGTTTTCCATTCTAAGTTTTTTTGCTTTTTTTTAGTCATGAATTTCACCTCATTTATCAATTACGATTATGTTTTCGTTATTATAGGCAAGGCCCATTTCTTCGACAACTTTTTGGACGTTTTCAAATGATGTTAGTTCGTTTACTTTCATAGTTAGGCTTTCATTTTTCTTTTCTTGCTCATCAATGTTATATTTTATTTCTTCGATACTCATTTTCATTTCACCGATAGATGCACCACAAAATATTTTTAGACCAAGCATAAGAAAGAAAGCTAAAGTGGCATAAAAATATAATACTTTTTCGCCTTTGGTTATTTTTGATTTGTTTTTCTTTTTAGCCATTTTATTTACTCCTTTCTATTACTCTAAGTCTAGCACTTCTTGAGCGATGATTTTTTTCTATTTCTTCTTTTGTCGGCTTTATATTAGCAATTATTTTATATTTTGGTTTATATTCTTCAGGAATTACTGGAAGGTTTTGTAATTCTTTTGGAACACTACTTACTTCTTTAAATATTTGTTTACAGATTCTATCTTCTAAGGAATGGAAGGTAATGACGCATACTCTACCACCTTTTTTTATGAGGGTTAGTGAGTCTTTTAAGGCTTTTTCAAAGACGTTTAGTTCATCATTGACTTCTATTCTTATTGCTTGGAAAACTTTTCTAGCTGGATGGTGATTTCTTCGATATTTTTCTGGGACGCTATTTTTGATTATTTCTGAAAGTTCTAAGGTTGTTTCAATAGGTTTAATTTGTCTATTTTTTACTATAGCTTTCGCAATATTTATGGCATATTTTTCTTCGCCATAGGTTTTAAAGATATGGATTAATTTATTTAAGTCATATTTATTGACAACTTCAAATGCGGTTAGGTTTTGAGTTTGATCCATTCGCATATCTAGTTTAGCGTCTTTATGAAAGCTGAAACCTCTTTCTTCTTCATCTAATTGTGGGGATGAGACACCTAAGTCGAAAAGAATACCATCTACTTCGTTTGTCCTTTTATTTATTTCATTTTTAAGGTTTACAAAGTTAGTATTAATTATTTCATAGTTAGTATTTATTTGTTTTAGTTTTTTATTTGCTTCTTTAATTGCTTCTTTATCTTGATCAAAGGCGTATAAGTAACCTTTCGGAATTTGTTTTAGAATTTGTGAGCTATGTCCGGCATAACCTAAAGTACAGTCAACAATGACGCTTTTATTATTTAAGTTTAGATAGTTTATACTTTCGGTTAATAGGACACTTTCATGCATGATATTCCTCCTAGTTTAAATTTTGTGAAAATAATTTATCAGCTTGTTTAGAGAAATCTTCTTCGTTTTCATTTATGAAGTTATTCCATTTATCATTACTCCAGATTTCTAATCTATCACCGACACCAATAATGACAGTTTCTTTTGTTAGTTCGGCGTATTTGATTAATGGGGATGAGATGTTTATTCTTCCTTGTTTATCAAATTCTAAGTTAGTAGCACCTGACATAAAAAATCTCATAAAGTTTCTAGCTTCTTTGATGTTTGGAAGTGTTTGATAGTGATTTATTATTTTTTCCCAGTTTTCCTTTTTATAGATAAATAAACAACCATCTAAGCCACGTGTTACGATGAAGTTATCTCCCAATTCGTTTCTTAGTTTAGCTGGGATAGTTAAACGACCTTTTTCATCTATTTTTTGATGGTATTCGCCCATGAACATAGCTATCACCCACTTTTCCCCACTTATTTTCACTTTATACCACTATTTTACTATTATAGGGTTTAAAAGTAAAGGGAAACTTATTTATTTAATTGTTTTTTTATGTCAATTTACATGATTAATGGACGTTTTCAATATTTTTGTATTGCGTTTGCGTTGCATAATATAATAAAAATAGTGTAACAAATTCTGTTACACTAATCTTTATTTATCATAGCGGCAATAGCATCTAAAGCACATTGAGCGTCTTCACAATCTAAATCGGTTGTTGATTTGTCAAATTTTAAATCTATGGCTCTTAGTTTGATTTGAACGTGATAGGTACTACTATTGGTGTTGGTACCATCTGAGACATTGGCAACAATATCTCCATGATAGTCAAATGATACATTAACTGTTTTTGTAGTAACATTTACTGATGTGCCGTCATCTTTTCGATAAGTACATGTATAGGTGCTTCCACAACCATCTGGATAAGTTATGGTTACGGTGATTGGATATATACCACTTTGGGTAAAGGTTGGAGTTGGTACTACGGATGTAGCAACTTTTTGAGTGGCAGTTGCGGTTTTTCCAGTGGCATTGGTTATTCTAGTCATGATGGTATATTCGGTTCCCTGTTTTAAATTATTAAAGGTGTAGGTATTGATACCACTAGTTTGCCATGGACCATTATTGATTGAAAATTCATATTTGGTTACTTTACTTACTGATGTGATGTTGGCTATAGCAGTAATACTGCTTGTTGTGTGAGTGTTTGATAATGTTACTGATAGTTTATCTTCAGCAACGGTAACATTATAGGAATTACTAGCAGTATTGGTTCCATCTGAGACACTTGCGATTAGACTTCCTGATTCATTGAAAGTGATATCAGCTGTACTTGTACCAACGGTAATTACTGTTCCTTTATCCTTTTGATATGTACATGTATAGGTGCTTCCACAGCCATCTGGATAATGAATAGTGACGGTTTTAGGAACGTTTCCGGCTTCAGTAAAGGTTGGTTTTGGTATTACAGCGGTTGTCATTTGTCTATTGGCAGTGGCGACGGCTCCACTACGATTTGTTACTCTAGCCATAACCGTATATGTTGTTCCTTGCTTTAAATTAGAGAATGTATAAGCGTTATTGGTTCCAGCATTAACCCAATTTGCACCATTATCAACTGAGTATTCATATTTAGTTATTGGACTAGCAGAAGTGGCATTAGCAGTTACTGTTATACTATTTGTTGTACTTATTGCGGATATGGTTAAGGTGATTTGCTGAGCTACTTCAACATGATAGCTATTAGAAGTAGAATTTTTACCATCAGAGACGGTGGCAACGATATCTCCATCGTTTGTAAATACAACGTCAGCAGTTTTTTCATTTACAGTAACGGATGCGCCATTATCTTTTTTATAGGTACAGGTATATATATCACCACATCCATCTGGATAAGTTATAGTTACTGTTTTTGGGTTAGTGCCACTTTCTTTGAAGGTTGGTCCTGGAAGTTCTACAGGATTAGAGGTGAAATAATAGGTGACATCATATTCATAATCTTTTGTTAAGTTCGCACTATCTAATATCATGGTGACATTAAGGTAACAGTTTGTACCATCACAAGAATCTTGAATACTATAGTTTTTGATATTAACGCTTTCTGGCATTTCAAAGTTTTGTCCATCTACTACTACTCTATTACTTTCTTTATCTATTTTAAAGTTTTTGCCATTTATTTGGCAATTTCCTAAGTTTGTAGAATTATTACAAGATATTCTATTATCGTTTTCAGCTAGAATATTATTGATGTTTTTAGAGATAATACTAGCTTTTTCTTGAATGGCAGTTCTAGTACTAGCATCGGCAAAAATATCTTTTACTTCAATTAATACTTCAAAAAGAAAAATAGCAATTATCATGGTTAAAGAAAATGATACTAGTAATTCAATGACAGTAAATCCTTTTTGATTTTTCATATCCTCACCCCTGTCTACTATAATTATAGTATATCATATTTTTGATGTATTTATAGAATAAAAATTATAAATAAGAAAAAAAGGTTCTATAATAAATAGTGTTGGTGAATAAAATTTCACCGACACTGTTTTTATATAAAAAACGAGTCACTAACC
>CALVRA010000011.1 GCA_944358415.1 uncultured Bacilli bacterium
GATGGTGCACTTAGAAACCTAAAAGCTGCCAATAGTAAAGATGGCTCCCTAGCACAATTAAGAGAAAAACAAGACGGCTATTTAAAACCAGGAGTTAGAAGAAGAAACGCTAAAAAAGAAGGCATAAAAAATGCTCGTCGTCGTAACCGCCGTGAAAATCGTGATTACTAAGCCATTTTAATGGCTTTTTTCTAAAAGGAGGGAATTATGCGTAATCAAATTTTAGAAGACTTAAAAACAGCTATGAAAAATCAAGATAAAGAAAGACTTTCTGTCATTAGAATGGTTAAAGGATCTATTCAAATGAGTGAATTAAATAAAAAACATGAACTTTCAGATGAAGAAGTAATAGATGTTATTACTAAAGAAATAAAATCAAGAAAAGACTCTATTAATGAATTTAAAAAAGGCGGTAGAGAAGACTTAATTAAAAAAACTGAATCTGAAATAGAAATTTTATCTGAATATTTACCAAAACAATTAACTGAAGATGAATTAAATCAAATAATAGAAGAAGTCTTTAACGAAGTAAAGCCTGAATCATCTAAAGACATGGGAAAAATCATGAAAATTTTAACTCCAAAAGTTAAAGGAAAAGCCGATATGGGCTTAGTAAGTAAAATCGTTAAAGAAAAAATTGGATAAAAAAATCTCGTAAAAACGAGACTTTTTTGTTATGGTCCGGTAGGCCCAGTAGGTCCAGTAGGTCCAGTTGGTCCAGTAGGTCCAGAAGCACCAGTAGGTCCAGAAGCTCCTTGAGGCCCAGTAGGTCCAGTTGGGCCAGATACACCTTGTGGTCCAGTAGGCCCAGTAGGTCCTGTAACAGTGCTGGCTGCTCCAGTAGGTCCAGTAGGACCAGTAATACCTTGTGGTCCAGTAGGCCCAGTACTGCCTGATGGCCCAGTAGGTCCAGAAGCTCCTTGTGGTCCAGTAGGACCAGTAGCTCCAGCAGTTCCAGAAGCACCAGTAGGTCCTGTTGGCCCAGAGACTCCTTGAGGCCCAGTAGGTCCAGTTGGCCCAGATACACCTTGTGGTCCAGTAGGCCCAGTAGGTCCTGTAACAGTGCTGGCTGCTCCAGTAGGTCCAGTAGGACCAGTAATACCTTGTGGTCCAGTAGGCCCAGTACTGCCTGATGGCCCAGTAGGTCCAGAAGCTCCTTGTGGTCCAGTAGGACCAGTAGCTCCAGCAGTTCCAGAAGCACCAGTAGGTCCGGTAGGTCCAGAAACTCCTTGAGGTCCAGTCGGCCCAGTCGGACCAGTAGGCCCAGCTACAGTACTCGCCATACCAGTAGGACCAGTAGCTCCAGCAGGAATTGTCAAATTTAAAAATAAATTTGGAGTTACACCAGTTATACTCGCACTAGCTTGACTTCCAGGTGCCCCTGTTGTTACAGTTCCAATTGTAATATTCGGACTTGCGCCAGTCGCACCTGTTGCTCCAGTTGGTCCAGTTGCTCCTGCTGGCCCAGTAGGTCCAGTCGCCCCAGCCGGTCCTGTTGGTCCAGTCGCTCCTGCTGGAATACTAAACGTTAGTATTGCGTCCTGATTAGTTCCTGTATTTGAAACAGTCGCAGGAGTTCCAGGATTTCCAGTTGTTGTTGTGCCAATTGCTATTGTAACTGGTCCAGCCGGTCCTGTTGGCCCAGTTGGACCAACATTGCCAATTTGCTCTCGGCACCGGCGTCCTTCTTCTAATATCTGTTCTATTTTATTATTACAATTTCTTTGACTCATCTTCGCACTCCTTTCTTTACTATTTTATGTATTAAAATCATAAAGTTTAGTATTTTTCCCTTAAAATATCAAAAAAATGGTCCAAAAACATAAAATTATGTTATAATACTATTGGCTTTTTTAAAACACATGAATATGGATTTGTGAGTCTAGTGCCAATTGTGGTGGTTCACTTGTTAAAATATTCAGAGGAAATAACAAAAGGAGGAATGAAAATGGCCGTTGTGTCAATGAGTTATTTATTAGAAGCTGGTGTTCACTTTGGACATCAAACTAAAAGATGGAACCCAAAAATGAAAGAGTACATCTTTACAGCTAGAGATGATATTTATATTATCGATTTACAAAAAACTGCAAAAAAAATTGAGGAAGCTTATGCAGCTTTAAAAGAAATAGCTGCAAATGGTGGTAAAGTTTTATTTGTTGGAACTAGAAAACAAGCTTCTGAAGCTGTTCAAGAAGAAGCTTTGAGATCTGATTCTTATTACGTTAACGAAAGATGGTTAGGTGGTACATTAACTAACTTCAAAACAATTAGAAGAAGAGTTAAAAGATTAGAACAAATTGAAAGAATGGAAAAAGATGGAACATTCGAACTTTTACCTAAAAAAGAAGTTGTTCATATCAAAAAAGAATATGCTAAATTAAATAAATTATTAGCTGGTATTAGAGATATGTACAAATTACCACAAGCAATGTTTATTGTTGACCCATCTAAAGAAGAAATTGCTATTAGAGAAGCAAGAAAATTAAATATTCCAGTATTTGGTATCGTTGATACTAACTGTGATCCAGATATGGTTGACTATGTAATTCCTGGTAACGATGATGCCATTAGAGCAGTAAAATTAATTGTTAGTGTTATGAATAATGCTATCGTTGAAGCAAATGGTGGTAAAATCGTTGATTACACTAGTGATAACCGTAAAGATGAAAAAGGCGAAGATATTATGAAAAAAGCCTTAGAAACTGTAAAACGTAAAGAAGATAGAAAACCAAGATTTGAACGTAAATCTGATAAAAAATTTAATAAGTCATCTGAAAAAGTAGAAAAAAATCCAAAAGAAGAAGTTAAAGAAGAAAAGCCTGTAAAAGAAGTTAAATCTGAACCTAAAAAAGCCAATACAGAAGATTTAACAACTAAAACAGTAGCTGAACTTCGTGAAATGGCTAAAGAAAAAGAAATCAAAGGATATTCTACAATGAAAAAAGCTGAATTAATTGACGCTTTAAAATAATATATCAAAGATGACTATTTAGTCATCTTTTTAAATAAAAGGAGGAAAATATGATTAGTGCAAGTTTAGTAAAAGAATTAAGAGAAAAAACAGGAGCTGGAATGCTTGACTGTAAAAAAGCCTTAGAAGCCACTAATGGTAACATTGATGAAGCTATTGATTGGCTAAGAGAAAAAGGTATTTCTAAAGCTGCAAAAAAAGCCGATAGAATTGCTGCAGAAGGTTTAGCTGCTATTTTAACAGAAGGAAACCAAGCTGTAATCTTAGAAATGAACTCTGAAACAGATTTCGTTGCTAAAAATACAGAATTCCAAGATTTAGTAAGCGAAACTTTAAAAACAATCATCAAAAGCGATGCTAAAACTTTAGAAGAAGCTTTAAACCTACCTTATGAAGAAGGAACTATTAATGATTTAATAGTCTCTAAAACTGCAAAAATTGGTGAAAAATTATCACTAAGAAGATTTGCTAAAGTAGAGAAAAAAGATAACGAAACATTTGGTGAATATATTCACATGGGTGGAAAAATTGCCGTTTTAATCGTAACTGAAGGAACAGATGACATAGTCGCAAAAGATATCGCTATGCATGCTGCCGCAATGCGTCCAACTTATGTAAGTGAAAAAGATGTCCCAGCCGATGTCTTAGAAAAAGAAAAAACAGTTTTAAAAGAACAAGCTATGAATGAAGGAAAACCTGCTGAAATAGCTGAAAAAATGGTTCAAGGTAGAATTAATAAATTCTATAAAGAAATTTGCTTAGAGGAGCAACCATTTGTTAAAGATAGTGATATTAACGTTAAAACATACGCTAAAAATAATGGTGGTAAAGTTATTGCTATGTATAGATTCGAAGTAGGCGAAGGTATGGAAAAAAGAGAAGAAAACTTTGCTGAAGAAGTAGCAAAACAAATGAAATAAGTATCAAACATGATACTTTTTTTCTAAAATGGAGGAAAAATGAATCAATTAATAATCGTTGAAATAGGTAAAAAAAACACCATGAAAATTTTTGAAGATGATAAATTAATAAAAAAAATAGATCATGTTGAAATTGGTAAAAATGGTGCAAGTAAAACCATTAACGAAACATCTTGGAAAACACCACTTGGCCTTTTTAATTTAGGTATTGCCTTTGGAATCCATAATTTAAATATAGATTATCCTTATATCAAAATAAATAAAAATATGTATTGGGTAGATGATACAAATTCAAAATATTATAATAAATTAATATCTTTGAATGAAAATATTAATACCTTTAATTATCCATATATTATAAACACAGATAAAAAACAATTTTTATCTGCAGAACATCTTATAGACTATCCAAAACAATATGAATATGCCATCTATATTGATTATAATGTAAATGGTGAAAAATACGAAAATGGTATAGGAAAAGGTTCAGCAATATTTCTTCATTGCTTAGGTAATAAAGGTTATACTGCCGGCTGTGTAGCTATTCCTAAAGAAAAGATGCTTTCTATATTAAACTTTTTAAATAGAAATAAAAATCCAAAAATACTTATAAAAAGAAAATAAAGTCTAACCATGGCTTTATTTTTTCTTTTCAAAAATTATATTTATATCATTTTTTTTACAAATTTCCATTAAAGCTTTAAAAGTATAATTTCTTTTTCCTTGTTCATAATTTTGAACAGTACCCTTAGAAACATTAATTTTTTTTGCAAACTCCTCTTGAGTTAATTCTGTCCATTCTCTAATTATTTTAAATAATTCTTTTGAATTATAATCCATCGCATTTATTTTCATTAAGGCCTCCCTTATTTTTTACATTATTGACAGTATATACCAAAATGTTTTATAATTATTATAAGTCGGTCGATATGACCGATATAGATAACGAACAATAATATAAAAGGGGAGGAAATTATGAAAAAAATAAAAGAATTTTCAAAGAAATATTTAATAGGATTTACATTAGGACTAATAACATCAGGAATAGTAGTAGTGTGTGCAGCGACATATTTTCCATCAAATCAAACAACATATGATAATGGGACAACAGGAATGAGTGCAACAAATGTCCAAACAGCTATAGATGAATTATATAATACATGTTTTCCTAAAGCCGGAGAACAAATAATAGAAGATGCCGGCTTAGAAAAAGACCCATATGAATGTAGATATTTCTTTAAAGGAGCAACCCCCAACAATTACATAATCTTTAATAATGAAACATGGCGTATTATTTCAGTCGAATGTGATGGAACAATAAAAATAATGAAAGAAGCAAGTATAGGAAATATGGTATGGGATTCATCAAATTCAAAAAATTGGGCAAGACCAGCCAGTTTAAATACATACTTAAATGGAACATATTATAGTAGTTTAACTAGTACAGCTCAAAGCCAAATTGTATCGAAAGATTTCAGTATAGGCGGAGTAACATGGGATAATAATGATTTAGCTACGCAAATAAATGAAGAGAAAGCAACAAAATGGAACGGAAAAGTTGCATTGGTAACAGTCTCAGAATATATAAGAAGCAATAGTAATAAAAGTAGTTGTGGAACATTTAGTTTATATAATGATAATTCTAGTAACTGTAAAAATACAACCTGGATGTATTATTCAAAGGACCATTGGTGGACTTTGTCCCCTATTTCTGGCGACTCTTCCTATGCGTTCGATGTGACCTTTCGCGGCACCTTCAGCAGCCACAGCACCGTCAACGACTCTCGTGGAGTTCGTCCGGTCGTCTATCTAAGCTCTAAGGTCAAAATTACAGACGGAACAGGGATTTCTACAGATCCATATCAAATTTCACTATAATAAAAATTTAAAGGGCTTTTAAAACTAATTTATAAAAGTTCTTTTTTTGTAAAGTAAATTATCAATTCCATTGTTTTAAAACCAAAAATATATTATAATTATTATTGGAATAGTGAGGTAGTAAAATGGATTATTCAAAATTAAAAATTCCAAATCATGTCGCAATCATTGTTGATGGAAATGGTAGATGGGCCACAGAAAAAGGAATGAGTAGAAGTGAGGGACATAAACAAGGATTTTTAAACTTAAAAAAATTAACGGCTTATATCTTTTCTAAAAATATAAAATATATAAGTGCTTATCTTTTTTCGACCGAAAATTTCAAAAGAAGTGAAAAAGAAGTAAATTTTATCATGAATTTATTAACCAAACAGTTAAAAGACATTCTAAATTTTTGCCATGAAAATCAAATAAAAGCTGTTTTTTCCGGTAGAAAAGAACACCTTTCAGAAAAAGTATTAAAAGCAATTCAAACAATCGAAAAAGAAACAAATATATACAAAGATAGAATTTTCAATATCTGCTTTAATTATGGTGGTCATACAGAAATAATCGACGCCATAAAAAAAATCATCAAAGATGTTAATGAAAATAAACTAGACATTAACTCATTAGATGAAGAAACATTCAGTAAATACTTATACCAAAACTTGCCAGAAGTTGATTTAATGATTAGAACCTCTGGTGAACAAAGACTAAGTAACTTTATGCTTTGGCAAAACTCTTATGCTGAATTTTATTTTCCAAAAACCTATTTTCCAGACTTTGATGAAAATGAATTTGATAAAGCAATTTTAGAATACACAAAACGTGATAGAAGATTTGGAGGTATTGATTATGAAAAAAAGAGTCATTAGTGCATTCATCGCTCTTGCTATTATAATTCCATTAATTATAGATGGAGGATTAATATTTAATCTTGGTGTTTATGCAATTTCTATCCTTGCTTTAAAAGAATTTTTAGATATTAAAGCCACAAAAAAACAAATACCAATTTTTATACAATTAATCGCATATATTTTTATAACCATATTAATTGCCTTTAACTCAAAAGATTTATCTAACGTCTTCACATTAGACTATAGAATATTATCCGCATTATTTATGGCTTTTCTAATTCCAACCGTATTTTACCATGAAAGGTCAAAATATAGTATAAATGATGCCTTTTACTTAATTGGTGGACTATTATTTCTAGGAATATCTATGTCTTTATTAATACTAGTGCGAAATGTTGATTTATATTTATTAGTATTCTTGTTATTAATACCAATGATTACTGATATATTCGCATATATAACAGGTATGTTAATAGGAAAACATAAACTATTAGAAGAAATCTCACCAAAAAAAACTGTTGAAGGTATGATTGGTGGAACCCTAATGAGTGTATTTATAAGCGCTATGTTCTATCACACCATGATTGATCCATTATTTCCAAAGTTAAACTTACTTGCAATATGTACATTCTTATCAATTTTAGGTCAATATGGAGATTTAGTATTTTCTGCCATTAAACGTTATTTTGGAAAAAAAGACTTTTCACATCTTTTACCAGGTCACGGTGGAATATTAGATAGATTAGATAGTATTATCTTTGTCTTATTAGGCTTCATGTTTTTCATGACAATTATATAAAAGGAGGACTTTATGACATTAATTTATTTTATTTTAATATTAGGAGTAATAGTGTTAATCCATGAATTTGGACATTTCATATTTGCTAAAAAAGCTGGTATTTACGTCTATGAATTTTCTATAGGTATGGGACCAAGAATCTTTAAATGGACAAGGAAAAATGATGAAACAGAATATTCAATAAGATTAATTCCAATTGGTGGCTTTGTTCAAATGGCCGGAGAAGAAGTCGAAGATGACAAAAGCATTCCCAAAAATAAAAAATTCGGTACTAAAACTTTTGGACAAAAATTTATGACAGTCATCGCTGGTATCATGAATAACTTTATTTTAGCCATTTTACTTTTCTTTATTATTGCTTTAATCAGTGGTGCTCCACAAAATAAAGCCATAATAGGAGAAATAAGTGAAGACTATCCAGCTTATACATCAGGTCTAAAAACTGGTGATAGAATCTTAAAAATAAATGGTAAAAATGCCAAAACTTATGATACTCTTGCCCTAGAACTTCAAGTAAATAATGGTAAGAAAATAGAAATGGAAGTTGACAGAAATGGTAAAACAAAAACCATAAACCTAACTCCAAAAAAAGAAAAACAAGATGGACAAACAGTTTATAAATATGGCTTCACTATCACTGATGAAGTTGAAACAGGCCTCTTTGCCTCACTAAAATATGCCTTTACTAAAACATTCAGCTTACTTCATCAAATGATTTTAATCATTGCTTATTTAGTAACAGGGAATTTAAACTTAACTGCTTTATCAGGCCCAGTTGGTATCTACAGTATTGTTGGAACAGCTGCCAGTAGTGGTATCTTATCAATATTAAGCTTAACAGCTTTATTAAGTGTAAACGTGGGCTTTATTAACTTACTTCCACTTCCAGCTTTTGATGGAGGAAGACTTTTATTCATAATAATTGAAAAAATCAAAGGAAAACCAGTTGACCCAAGATTAGAAAATACTATTCATTCCATTGGATTTTTCTTGTTAATGGCCTTAATGCTATTAATAACTTATAACGATATTATTAGACTAATAAAATAGGAGAAAATATGCTTAAAGTAGAAAATGTCACAAAATATTATGGAAATTTTAAAGCCGTAGATAACCTTTCATTCGAAGTAAAACCAGGTGAAATATTCGGACTATTAGGTGTTAATGGAGCTGGAAAAACAACCACATTTAGAATGATAGTTGGCCTTTTAAAACCATCTAGTGGAAAAATAACCCTAGATGGTCGCTTTATTGACTATGATATTACCGATAAAATTGGTTTTTTAACCGAAGAACCAAGCCTACTTACAAAACTAACCGTAAAACAGCAAGCTATCTACTATGGAACCTTAAAAAACATGAAAGAAAAAGAAATTCTAAATAAATTAGATGAACTTTTAATAAAATTTAAAGTAACAGAATATAAAAATAAAAAAATCAAAGAATTATCTAAAGGAAATAGACAGAAAATTCAGTTTATTATGGCCATTATTAATAATCCGAAACTACTAATACTAGATGAACCTTTTTCTGGCTTAGACCCATTCAATACCGAAATGTTTAAAAACGAAATAAAACACCTGGCTCAAAATGGTAGTATTATAATATTTTCATCCCATAGATTAGAACATGTCGAACTATTTTGTAAAAAACTTCTTGTCTTAAAAAATGGAAAAAATATTTTATCTGGTAATCTAGAAGACATCAAGCATAAATACCGTAAGAAAAATATCGAAGTAATAGGGGATATAGACGAAGAAAAAATAAAACAAATAAAAGGTGTTATTTCAGTAAATTTAGAAAATAATAAATATCAAATAAAAATCAAAGATGAAAGCGTAATAGATGAAGTATTTGATATAGTTAAAACAGGGAAAAATATTTCGAAATTTAGTGTCGAAGAGCCGAGCTTAAATGAAATATTTATTGAAAAAGTAGGTGAAACCTATGATAAATAAATTAAAATTTTTAACCAAAATTAGTCTTCAAAGAAAAATTAATAATAAATGGTTTTTAATAGCTAATATCATATTTGCTATTTTAATTATAAGTCTTCTAAATATTGATTCAATTGTAAGTTTTTTTGGTGGCGACTTTGATGAAACAAAAGTAATTTATGTCAAAGATAACACAAATAAAACTTATGATATTTTAAAAACTCAAAATGATAACTATAAAAGCATTATAAAAGAAGATGAAAACGCCTTTATATTAGAAAAAACAACTAAAAAAGATACAGAAATAATTAAAAAAAATAAAAATGCTTGGTATCTAACTATTGATATAGACAAAGATAACTATATCAAAGCCACATTAACAACTAACGATTATGTAAATACAGCTGACTATACAGCTATATCTACTATATTAAATAATGTTAAAACAAATATTGCTATAAACGAAAGCGGTATCGACCCAAATGAACTTTCTAAAATATCAAAACCCCTAAACATTGAAAGAAACATTTTAGATGATACTAAAAAAGCTAAAGATGAAAACACTCAAATGATGATGAGTACCATTTTTCCAATATTAATATTACCATTCTTCACCTTAACAATTTTTTTAGTCCAAATGGTTGGTGCTGAAATAAACGATGAAAAAACTACTAGAGGTATGGAAATAATAATATCAAACGTATCTCCAAAAACACATCTATTTTCTAAAGTAATTGCCAGTAACTTATTTGTCTTATTTGAAGCCATTTTATTAGTAATTTATGCCATAATAGGCCTTGCCATTAGAAAGACATCATCACCATTAGATATATCATCTATAAGTTCGCTAATCTCATCTGATATAATAAAAAATCTAACTTATATCATCCCACTCGCATTAATATTAATGATTTTAACATTTATCGCTTATGCCATACTAGCCGGAATACTAGCCTCTATGACAACTAATATCGAAGATTTTCAGCAAATGCAAATGCCAATAGTAATTATTTCTCTAATAGGTTATTACCTAGCCATGATGGCTGGTATGTTTGAAGGCTCTATATTTATCAAAATATTATCCTTTATTCCATTCATATCTGCCATACTTGCCCCTTCATTATTAATCCTAGGGCAAATAAGTATATTTGAAGTTGTAATAGCTATTATACTTTTAATAATAACCATTTGGGCTTTATTAAAATATGGTATGCGAATTTATAAAGTTGGCATCTTAAATTACTCTTCTAAAAATCTTTGGAAAAAAATGTTCAAAGCCTTGAAAGGATGATTTGATGAAAAAAACAAATAAAATATTTATAGTTATCATTGCCATTTTAATAATTTTAACAATAATTATAACCTTAATTGGAGCAAATCAAAATAAAACAGTTCACAAAATTAATAATACAGAATTTTATGAAATTATTAAAAATAAAAACTTTACTTTAATTGACGTTCGCACAAAAGAAGAATATAACACTGGCCATATTGAAAATGCCCTTAATATTCCATTAGATGACATAGCTAATATTAATCTTGATAAAAGTACAAAAATTGCTGTTTATTGCCGCACTGGCAAAAGAAGCTCAGAAGCTGCTTTACAATTAGAAAAAATGGGGTATAATAATATATATGACCTTGGAGGTATTTCAAATAAAGAAATTGAGCTAACAAAATAACTTAGCTCAATAAAATGCATGGGTGGCGGAATGGTAGACGCGCTACCTTGAGGAGGTAGTGAGGATTTCCTTGTGTGGGTTCAAATCCCATCTCATGCACCAAAATAGTTTAATCAAAAGCATTTATCTTAGTATATGGGACAATTAATTTATAATTAAAAAATTAATTGTCCCATTTGTATGTACACAAAAAATGTAAACTATAAAAAAAATTAGAAACATTATTAAAGATATATTGACAGACTAATTTATACATGGTATCATTAAAGTACTTAATAGGATAGCGATAAAAATTTAATTGTTCAAATTCATAAATCTTAATTTTTAATCTGTAATTACTTATTGAAAATGACCATTTATGATTTGTCTATTAAATCTTCATTACTTACCTTATATGTGGAAGTATAGTATAGGGGAAGCGTGAAGCGCCTTATCAATCAAGCTATTAAGTAATATGTACATATATGGGATCTTGATAAAAATTATAATTTGTAACTGTCATTACAATATTATAATTTCCTTAACCCCATCCAAAGCATGCTTCTTGACAGAAAGCATGTTTTTGGTTGACTAAAATCATATAAACATATAAAATAATAATGTAAAATTAAAAATGGAGGTTGTAAAAAAATGATAAAATTTTACTTATGTAAAAAATGTGGTAATGTAGTCGCATTACTTGTAAATGGAAAGGGAACACTAACATGCTGTGGTGAGCCAATGGAACTATTAACTGAAAATACATCAGATGCTGCTTTAGAAAAACATGTTCCAACATATGATGTTAGAGATGGCAAAATTGTTGTCAAAGTAGGTGAAACACTTCACCCAATGGATGAAGATCACTATATTAATTTTGTTGCTTTAGTAGATGGAGAAGATGTAGAAATACATAACTTTAAACCATCAGATGAACCAATTTGTACATTTGATTATAAAGAAAACTCTGTTATATATGCATACTGTAATAAACATGGCTTATGGAAAACTAGTGTGAATTAAATGAAAATAACCATACAATATCAAAATTTAAATGAAAATTATATTTCTTATTTAAAATCATTGCCAAGTATTTTAGATGTTAATGTACTAATGCCAGAAAAAACAATAGTAATAAATGCTAAAAATTTAAATTTTATAACAAAATTAGAAAAAAATAATATAAAAATAACAAGCTGTATAGTAACATACCAAAACTTTGATATTAATATGCTTGAATACATGAATGATAAAGAAGAAAAAAATCATGAAATTGTTCGTGAAAATGACCATTTTAATTTAAAAGACTTTTATTTAAATAAACTAAATGGTGCAGTTGCTGTCATAACCCAAGATGATATAATCTTTGCTTATGCTATCTGTGACCATAAAAATGTTACCAATGCTATCTATAATTATTTATATAATAATCAAGAAGAATATTTTAATAATTTAGATTATTTGTGGCAACAAACTGCTCTAAAATATGGGAATATCATTATCCAATTTTGTTCAGATTCACCTAGTATGATTTGGCTTCCATCTGATATAAATGAATTTCAAAATGCAGCTTTGTCATTTATTCAAAATAGCATGGAAAATGTTAGACAAAAATATGGCATTCAAATAGATTATTTTATTACTAAAGAAGAAGAACTTCGTCAAAATAAGAATAAATAAAACCCTTGAAATTCAAGGGTAATTTTTATAATGGTGCTGGAAACAGGACTTGAACCTGCGACCTGCTGATTACGAAACAGCTGCTCTACCAACTGAGCTACTCCAGCGCGTCAAATCATCTTTATTATATAATATTTTTAAATATTTGACTAGTTCTTTCCAAAAAATCATCAAAGCATTTTTAAAAACTGTTATTTCTAGCCAAATAATGGTATAATTTTATAAGAAGATTAAAGGTGATTGTTATGGCAGTAATAAAAATAATGGATGAACTTTTAGCTAATAAAATAGCCGCAGGTGAAGTTGTTGAAAAATGTGCGTCAGTTGTAAAAGAATTAGTCGAAAATAGTATTGATGCTAAAAGTACAGAAATAAAAGTCGAATTAGAAGATGCCGGCACTAGACAAATTAAAGTTATTGATAATGGTAAAGGAATGGATAAAGATGATGCCATTTTAGCTTTTTCAAGACATGCTACAAGTAAAATAAAAGATGAAGATGACCTATATAGATTAACCACCTTAGGCTTTAGAGGTGAAGCATTGGCTTCTATTGCTGCTGTAAGTAAAGTCGATTTAAAAACCTGTAATGGTGATATAGGAACTCATGTAATTATAAATGGAGGAGAAATAAAAGAAGTTGGGCTAGGTGATGCCAGAAAAGGAACAACTATCACCGTCAGTGAACTTTTTTATAATACCCCAGCTAGATTAAAACATATGAAAAGCTTATACACAGAATTAGCTAATATCACAGACTATATTAATAAATTAGCACTTTCAAAACCTAATATTCGTTTTACTTTAAAAAATAATGATAATATTATCCTAAGAACAGATGGCAGTGGTAATACCTTAAAAGTAATTCAAAGTATCTATGGAACCGATGTTGCAAGAAAAATGGTTCCAATCAAAGGAGAAAATCCAGACTATGAAATATCAGGCTATATATCTTTACCAGAAGTTCATCGATCAAGTAGAAATAATATGGTTACAATAGTCAACGGTAGAGTAGTTAGAAATATCGATATTAATAGAATAATCAATGATGCCTACCATTCTTATAAACCGGATAATAGATATCCAATCACTGTAATAAATATCGAAGTCGATCCAAGCATCATCGATGTTAACATTCATCCAACAAAAATGGACATAAAATTCAGTAAAATGGATACTTTACTTGAACTAATAAGTTTAACCATTAAAGCCGCTATCACAGATAGAAATCTCATACCAGAAGTATCAATTAGAAAAGAAAAACCAAAAAAAGAAGAACTTAGATTTGACCTTGAAAGACATACAAATGTGCCAAAAATTGAAGAAATTCCATTCCAAGAACCAGAAATCCCAGTAAATGAATCTATCTTTGAAGATGAAAATAATGGAGATATCGTTCATGAAGTTGTCATGGATGAGGAAAATTACCAAATAAAAGAAGAAAAAAAAGAATTTATGCCTGAAATGTATCCAGTCGGTCTTGTCCATGGTACCTACATAATTGCTCAAAATGAAAAAGGTATGTATATCATTGACCAGCACGCCGCCAAAGAAAGATGTAACTATGAAAAATTCAAAAAAGCCATGGGAAATCCTAATATTGCCTCAACCGATTTATTATTTCCAATTACTTTAGAATTTTCAACCGATGAATTCATTATTTTAAAAGAAAACATCAATATTTTAGAAAATCTAAAATTTAAAATAGAACCATTTGGGATTAACTCAATTATCGTAAAAAGTCATCCGACATGGCTTCCAAAAGGAAACGAAGAACAAACAATTAGAAAAATTATTGAAATAATTTTAACCACTAAAAAAGATTTCAGTATCGAAAAATTCAATGAAAAAGTTGCCACTATGATGAGCTGTAAAAAAGCCATTAAAGCCAACACCAATATAACCTTAGAGGAAATGGAAGCTCTAATAACTGATTTAAGGAATTGTAAAAATCCATTTAACTGTCCTCATGGTAGACCAACCATAATATATTATTCAAACTATGACTTAGAAAAATTATTCAAACGTAGTGGTTTTGACACCATAAAATAGAAAGGAGTAAATATGACATACTTAGACTATAGTGCGACTACTCCAGTAGACGAAGAAGTCTTAGATAGTTTCATAAAAGCCACAAAATATATTGGAAACCCTAATTCTCTTCATAAACTTGGAGTAAAAGCCAAACACTTAATAGATGCCAGTACAAATCAAATCGCAAGTATTTTAAATATTAAGCCTAATGAAATTATATATACATCAGGCGCTAGTGAAAGTAATAACACCATTATTAAAGCCATAGAAAAATTTAAAAATAGGGGTAAACATATAATAACCACCCCTTTAGAACACTCATCGATTTATGGTCCTTTAAAACAGTTAGAAGAAAAAGGATTTATCATAGAATATACCCCTTTAAAAAACGGAATCGTTGACACCGAAAAATTAGAAACGCTCATAACTGATGATACCGTTTTAGTAACTATCAGTATGGTAAATAGTGAAACGGGCCTTCGACAGCCTATTGAACAAATAGGTAAACTTTTAAAAAAATATCCTAAAATTATATTTCATTCGGATATTACCCAAGCAGTAGGTAAAATAAAATTTGACCTAACAGATGTTGATGCCGCAAGCTTTTCCGCTCATAAATTCTTTGGCTTCAAAGGAATTGGTGTGCTATATAAAAAAGAAAATTTAAATCTAGAACCGTTAATATCAGGTGGAAAAAGCACGACTAATTTCCGTAGTGGAACCCCACCAACAGAACTCATCGTCTCACTGGCTAAAGCATTAAGGCTTTCCTATCAAACTGCCAAAGAAGATTATCAAAAAGTAAAACAATATAATCAAACATTAAAAAAAGAACTACATAAATATAAAGATGTTTCCATAAATAGTAATGAATTTTCTATTCCACATATCTTAAACATAAGTATTAAAAATATTAAACCAGAAACTATGCTTCATAGCTTAGAAGAAAAAGATATATATATATCAACCCAAAGTGCATGTTCTACAAAAGATGTCTCCAAATCAGTTCTTGCCCTCACAAATGATATAGATAAAGCTAAAACAAGCATCAGAATAAGTATATCTAAAAAAACCACTGAAAATGACATCACAAACTTTCTTAAAGCCTTTGATGAAAGCTATAAAAAATTAGGAGGTACAATATGAAAAAACTATTATTAATATTAACTTTATTTTTAATTATTCCATTTACTAAAGTAAACGCCGAAGAAGTATCCATCACCTTTTTTAATGGTAATGGTTGTCCGCATTGTGCACAAGAAGAAAAATTTTTAAACACTTTAAAAAAACAATTAGGTGAAAACATAAACATCCAGTCATTTGAAACATGGGATAATAAAGAAAACAATGAACTTTTAACCAAAGTTAGACAAACTTTAAATAATAATGGAGAAGGAGTTCCATTTACTGTTATCGGAACTAAATACTTTGAAGGATATAATGACAACATCGCTAAAGAAATAAAACAAACTGTTTTAGATAGTTTTGATAAAGAAAATATTAACATCACTGAACTAATACAAGAAGGGAAACCAGTACCAACAAACCAAACAATGGCTAAAAATCCAACTATGCATTTTACTTTATTAGGAGAAACTAATATCAAAGAAACAAATTCACTTACTGTAGCTACTACTGAAGGCATATCTGATGCCATAAACCTAGGCTCTCTTTGGATAATACTATTCCTATCAGGTATTATGCTTGCCATTTATAATAATAAAAAACGTTTATTACTAGGAGGTTTATTCATCTTAACAAGTACCATCACCTATATGGCATTAACACTCGTAAACACTGAATTTACTATAAATCAAACAACATTTATAAGAACATTTATTGCCATTATTGCTATCATAGTTGGTGCTATTACAGTGGATGCTCATATTAAAATAAGCGTTCCTAAAAAAAGTCTCCTTCAAATACTTCAAGAACTATTTGGTAAAAAACAAATGATATTATATGCAGCAGGGATTATCATCACTAGTATTATCACAACCTTTGCTCTAGTCAATCAAACTCAAAGCTCACCATTACTTGTCAAAACAGCTTTGGAAATAAATGGAATCACTAATCAAATACCATATATGCTTTTATATTTCTTTATGTATTTAATCACTAGCTTAATTTTAGTCGGCGTTTTAAATATTATTATTAAAGAATTAGTAATTGAAAATACCATAGGCACCTATAATAGATTAATTGCTGGAATAATCATGTTAATTGCCGCATTTATATTAATATATTTCCCAGGCATATTCATGATGGCCTAAAAAAGAGTTCAAACGAACTCTTTTTAAATGTCTTTTCTTAAAATATCTTTGCTTTCAAACTTTTCCTTACTTTTAACATCCTCAAAATATATTTTAAAGCCACATTTATTAAGTAAAGTTTCAATCATCTCAAAAGTAGGTTGTCTAAACTCTGTTTCATAATTTCCTAAAGTTGTTCTGTTAATATTCGCAAGTTTTCCAAGCTCTTCTTGAGTAAGACCAGATTTTCCTCTCGCATATTTTATAATTTTTCCTATCATTTTACACCACCCCTCACATTGTTTCATATTGTGGCATTTTTGTCTTGACTAGCCACGAATCGTGGAGTAAAATAATATTAGAAAATAAAATAGAAAGAGGAAATGCTATGAAAGAAAAGATTAAAAAAGTTTTTAAAAATAGAATACTTATTTTTATATTAAGTGGCCTTGTTTTTGGAACAATAGGAGTCTCAGCTGCTACATATTTTAAAAGCATAGATGTTACTTATGATAATACTGAAAGTGGATTATCTGCAAATAATGTCCAATCCGCAATCGATGAACTTTATACAAAAATTCCAGATAATACTATTGTAAGTGATTTAAAACAAAATATAGTAACTAAAGGAGATGGACTTTACAAAGACGAATATGAAGATAGATATTTTTTTAAAGGGGCCAATCCTAATAATTATATTGCTTTTGATGGATACATGTGGCGCATAATATCTATCGAACCAGATGGGGCTTTAAAAATAATAAATATGTCAAGAATTTACGATAGAGCGTGGGGAGAAAATTCCGATGCATCATTAGACTGGAAAGATGCTACATTAAATAAAACTTTAAATGAGACATATTATAATACTATTAGTAATGATTCAAAAAATTATATAATATCACATGATTTTAATGTTGGTACTATTAGAAGATATAACTATCCTTTAAATACATTAATAGAACAAGAAAATAGTAGCAAATGGAATGGAAAAATTGCTTTAATTACATTAACTGAATATCTTAGAACCAATAGTAATAGTAGTTGTGATGATACATTGAACAGTTTTAATCCTACAAATTGCTCAAATACCACTTGGTTAAAAATGACAGGTGATTATTGGTGGTGGGGTCTAACTAGAATTAATGATGAAAACTATGTTTTAAATTTTAATGAAGAAGGGAATATTTATTTTTCTAATAGGACTTGTTATAATAATGCAGATTCTTATGGATGTCAAATAACTGTTCATCCTGTTGTTCATTTAAAATCTGATATAAAACTTTCTGGAAGTGGAACCTCTTTAGATCCGTACAAAATTAATTAAACTCAAGGTAAAAACCTGAGTTTTTTTATGGAAACATTTATACCCATTAATCATATATTTAATTGGTGATTATATGTTCTTCAAAAATATCCATCGCCGTATGAAAATAACTTTATTAATAATTTTATTTATTTTTATTGTAATAATTTTAAGAGTTTTTTATATTCAAGTAATTGATTATCAAAAATTAAATCAAAAAGCAACTGACCTATGGAGTAGAAATTTACCTATCAAAGCCGATAGAGGAATAATCTATGATAGAAGTGGAGTAATACTTGCCGATAATGCCACAACCACATCATTAGTAGTAATTCCAAATCAAATAAAAAATAAAAAAGAAACTGCTACAAAACTTGCTGAAATTTTAAATGTAAGTTATGAAGCAATGTATAAACATGTTAATAAAAAAACATCAATAGAAAGAGTTCATCCAGAAGGAAGAAGACTATCCTATGACATTGCTGATAAAATAAAAGCTTTAAAATTAGATGGCGTTTATTTAGTCAAAGAATCAAAAAGAGTTTATCCTTATGATAGTTATATGGCTCATACTTTAGGCTTTGTTGGTATAGATAATCAAGGATTGAGTGGTATAGAACTTACTTATGATGATTATCTAACAGGTGAAGATGGCGCAATTAAATATTTCAGTGACGCCAAGGGAAATAAACTAAATTTAAGTGAAGTCTACCAGCAACCACAAGATGGTATGAATATAACCTTAACCATTAATAACGAAATTCAAACCTCACTAGAAAGAGAATTAAGCAATGCCGTCACTAAATATAACCCAGATAGAGCCATTGGCCTTGTCATGGACCCCAATAATGGTGAAATACTAGCCATATCCGCTAGACCAACATTTTCTCAAGAAAACTATCAAAACTATAGTATAGAAGAAATTAATAGAAATCTCCCTATATGGGCTACCTATGAACCAGGTTCAACCTTTAAAATAATTACCTTGGCTGCCGCCTTAGAAGAAAATAAAGTAGATTTAAATAAAGATACCTATTATGATAAAGGAAGCATCAAAGTTGAAAATGCCACTATCCACTGCTGGAAACATGGTGGACATGGTAAAGAAACATTCATGCAAGTAGTCGAAAATTCTTGTAACCCAGGCTTTGTCATTCTAGGACAAAGATTAGGTAAAAATACTTTATTTGATTATATTGATAAATTTGGTTTTGGTAAAAAAACTGGTGTTGATTTAAATGGTGAAGCAACTGGAATTATTTTCGATAGATCTAAAGTAGGACCAGTTGAACTCGCAACGACCGCCTTTGGTCAAGGTGTATCAGTAACCCCAATCCAGCAAGTAACCGCTGTAAGTGCTGCTATAAATGGAGGAACTTTATATAAGCCATATATTGTCAAAAGTATTAATGAACCAGAAACCAATACTGTAATCAAAGAAACATACCCAACAGTAGTTAGAAAAGTCATCAGCGAACAAACTAGTCAAAAAGTAAGAGAAGCTCTAGAAAACGTTGTCGCAAATGGTAGTGGAAGAACATCATATATTGACGGTTATAGAGTAGGGGGAAAAACTGGTACCGCTCAAAAAGTTGAAAATGGCCGATATCTATCAAATAACTATATCTTATCTTTCATCGGTTTCCTTCCAGCTGATAACCCTAAAGTAGTTGTTTATATTGCCATAGATAATCCTAAAGGAACTGTCCAGTATGGAGGTACAACAGTTGGACCAATATCTAAAGCCGTTTTAAAAGATTGCATTAAAGCCTTAGATATTCCAAAAAGTGAAGGCGGAAAAGATAAAAAATATAAATGGCCTGACCCAAAAACATATACAGTTCCTGATGTTACTAATAAAACAGTAGAAGATGCTAAAAAAGAATTAAAAAACTTCCAAATATCCATAGAAGGAAATGGTAATACCGTTACATATCAATCTCCAGAAGCTGGAACTAAATTAGAAGAAGATAAAACCATAAGACTATTCACAGAGTAAAGGGGTGATTATATGCTTGTCTTAACAAAATCAGTAATGGCAATGATGATTAGTTTTATCTTTGCCGTTATAACTGGCCTAATAATCATCCCAATTTTAAAAAAACTCCATGCTTCACAATCTTTAAGTATCTATCTACAAAGAGCACACAAAGCCAAAGAAGGTACTCCTACAATGGGCGGTCTAATATTCATCATCCCAACCATATTAATTACTTTAACTTTCCTAATTTTAAAAAAAATTAAAATCTCATATACTTTAATTATTATTATTTTTACCTTTATAAGTTATGCCCTAATTGGTCTTATAGATGACTATTTAATTATTAAAAAACATAACAATAAAGGTCTAACAAAAACGCAAAAATTTTCACTTCAAATAATTGTTGCCATAATTTTTTTCTATCTTTTCATGAAATCAGGTAGTGAGCCATTACTTTGGATTCATAGCCTAAACATTAAACAAAATATTGGTTGGCTCTATGGAATTGTCATTTTATTTATGTTAGTAGCTAGTAGTAATGCCGTAAACCTAACAGATGGTCTAGACGGTTTAGCTGGTGGACTTTCTATCATAAGTTTTTTAACATTTGGTATCATTGCTTGGAACACTGGTTGGTTAGAAGGTTATGAAGATATTGCCATTTTCGCATTTACCTTAATTGGTTCCTTATTAGGTTTTCTCATATTCAATACAAACAAAGCTAAAGTATTTATGGGAGATACTGGTTCTTTATGTTTAGGAGCCACCTTAGGAGCTTATGCCATCATCACTAGACATGAACTTTTATTAATCGTTATCGGTATTGTCTTTGTCATTGAAACATTAAGTTGTATAATTCAAATCACTGTTTATAAATTAACTAAAAAAAGATTATTTCCAATGACCCCAATTCACCATACATTCGAAAAAATGGGAATGAAAGAAACCGATATCGTTAAAATGTTTTGGACCATTGGACTAATTGCCTCAATGTTCGCCCTAGTATATGGAGTGTGGCTATGAAAAAAATTAATAAAGGTTTGTTCATAAGCGTAATTATTTTATCTTTATTTGGCCTACTAATGGTATATTCTTCCTCAAGCGTATGGGCAGAATATAAATTTGATGATCCATTTAAGTATTTAAAAAATCAAGGATTCTTCTTAATATTAGGCATAATTATTATGTATATAGTTAGTAAAATAAACTATCAACACTATTATAAATACGCCTCTAAAATATTTTTAATATGTTTTATCTTAATAATATTAGTTCTCTTCGTTGGAACTGAGAGAAATGGTAGTAAAAGCTGGTTTGGAATTGGTTCATTTGGTATACAGCCAAGTGAATTTATGAAACTAGCTATGATTATATTCACTAGTAAATATCTTTATAATAATAAAAAAGATATTGGTAATATCAAAAAAGGAGTCATGCCTATCTTAGCTCTTACTCTAATAATATTTATCTTAATTATGCTTCAGCCAGACTTTGGAACAGGAGTAATATTGGTTATGGGTGTAATTGGACTACTTTTCATCGGTGGTGTTGATTTAAAATTTTTCTTAAAAATAGGCATTCTAGGTATCGCCGGTATTGCCGCCTTAATAATTGCTGCCCCATATAGATTAAAAAGAATCTTGTCATTTCTAAATCCTTGGAGTGATCCATTAGGAAGTGGATTTCAAATCATACAGTCACTATATGCCATTGGACCAGGCGGTTTGTTTGGTTATGGATTAGGTGGCTCAAGACAAAAACATTTTTATCTTCCAGAACCTCAAACAGACTTTATTTTTTCTGTAATTAGTGAAGAATTTGGCTTTATGGGTGTTATTATTGTCTCAGGTCTATTCATATTTATTATTTATCAAGCTATTAAAATAGCTTTAAAATGCGAAGACTTATTTGGTAAATATCTAGCTTTTGGAATCATTTTCATGCTTGCTTTTCAAGCTTTATTAAACCTAAGTGTTGTTATAGGATTAGTTCCTGTAACTGGTGTCACCTTACCATTTTTATCCTATGGTGGTTCAAGTCTATTAATAACCTTAGCTTCCATGGGAATCATTTTAAATATATCAAGACATTAAAAGTTATATAACCCATAACTTTTTTTGCATTTAAAAGGAATTTTGATAAAAAAATCGTATATATATAGAGGCGATTAAATGAATTACTATAAAGAAATAAAAGAAACATTAATTAAAAATGAAATATATAAAAAAGTAAAAGATTATTCTAAAAATAGAAGTGATTTAAATACATATTTTGAAGTAGGAAGATTAATAGTAGAAGCTAAGGATGGTGAAGCAAGAGCCAAATATGGAAATAAATTAATTAAAAAATACTCAGAAAAATTAACTAAGGAACTTGGAAAAGGATATAATGTTACGAATCTTAAAAGAATGCGTCAGTTTTATTTGATTTTTCAAAAAGGTGACACACTGGAGCACCAATCCAAATATATTTACATCTACTTATCAAACTATATAAAAGATTAAGTAAATAACCCATTTAAAAGCCTTGTTTAAACTTTTATTAAAATGTGCTAAAATAAAACTGGTGATGATATGAACTTTAAAGAAGAAATAAAAACTTATAATTTTCAAAACGCTCCATATATTATAAAGATGGGACTGAACGATATCGCTATAATAGTTAAAGAAAATAACCCTATAGAAACATCCACAAAAATAATAGCTAAATATGTCTCGAATGAAACCGAAAGTTCCTTTCTAATAAATATAAACGAAGATTTAGAAGAAAACTTTAATAATCTTCTTTTAAATATCATAAATACTCAAAAAATCAAATTATTGATAAATCTAACAATTAATAATAAAGATGATGGCTTTGATATAGACATAGAAACATCAAAACACTTATCAGCTGTTTATCAAACTATTAAAATCCTTGAAAAAGCTTTAAAAGAAAATCATATCAAATACATCTATAATAAAAACTATCAAGATTCATTAAAATATAATAATATAGATATCATAAAAATGCAGCTAAACAAAACTCATACAAATGAAAATACTTTAGAAAATATAAGTAACGCTTTAATAAAATTCATAACTGAATATTTAAAACATTAAAAAACGTTCCCTAAAAAGAACGTTTTAAAATTATTTTTTTCTCTTAGACTTTTCCTCTTGGCCAGAAACCCAATCTTTGCCATCCACAACTCTTGAAACAAGAAGAGAACAACTAGTATCACCAACTGCATTCAAAGCTGTCGCAGGCGCATCAATAACTGTCGCAATCATTGTAAGAACAGGTAAAGCTGCCACTGGATAACCCATCATAGAAATAATAACCATCTCACTAATAGTGCCACCACCAATTGGTACTGCACTAATAAGAACAGAAGCCACTAAAGCTGTAAGTAAAATTTGAAATGTCGTTCCAGGATCTGCAATATTTGTACCAAATAAACAAACCAAGAACATAATTTTAAACACACTACCTATCATTGAACCATCTTGATGTAAATTAGTTGCAAGTGAAATAGTAGTATCAGCTACATCTTCAGAAACATTCATTTTCTTAGCTGAATCAATATTAATTGGAATACATGCTGCCGAAGAACATGTTGCTAAAGCTGTAAAAGTTGAAGGTAAAATATTTTGCCACCAAACTTTAAGACCTTTAACCCCACCTGCAATAAATGCATATAAACTATACATAATCACATAATAAGCAAGTGCCACCACTGCATATAAAATAGCTACTTTAAGAAATCCTGTCGCAATACTCGCACCAAAGGTTCCAACATAAGAAGCAAAATAACAACCAATACCAATAGGGGCATAATACATAGTAATTTTAATAAAATTAAATACAACACTATGTGCACTTTCCATTACTTTTAAAAGTGGTTCAGCTTTTTCTTTGCTCATTCTCATTGCAAATCCAACAATCAAAGCACACACAAGTAAAGCAATAACATTTTCTTTAGAAAGTAACCCTGTAAAATCATCTACACTTATTAATTGAACAGTTCTCTCTAAAAAATTCAAATCCGCATCATCAGCTTGTGATCCATCAAATAACTCTCTAATTACCGCATTATCACCCGCATCAACTAAATCTACAAAATAAGTACACGCAAAACCAATAACCACCGCAATCACAGAAGTAATTAAAAAGATAACAACCGTTGATATCATAATCTTTCCAAGTCTTTTTGGATGTTTAACCTTCGCAACCGCTAAAGCAATAGTTAAAAATACAAGCGGTACGATAATAACGAACATCAAATTCAAAAATAAATCTCCAAGTGGCTTAACAATAGTCGCATCCTCTTTAAAGATAAGACCTGCTATTGCTCCAATAATCATAGCTAAAATAAGCAAAAGCATTGTCTTATAATTTTTCAAAAAATTAACAAACTTTTTCATTATAAAACTCCTTTCTAGTACATTATAAGCAATTTATAGGAAAATGCCCAATATGTGTAATCCACATTTTATTATAAATTCCACACTTTTTACTCAAAATATGATATAATAAAATTGGTGATTAAAAAATGAAAAAAAACTTTATAAAAATGAATAATAATCAAAATCAATTATCCTTAGGAAACTTTTGTAAAGCCGTAAAAAACTTTGCTCAAAATAAAAGTTTTGCCAGTCAAACTGAAATCTTTTATTGCCTTTTTGGTGTTGATAACATCAGTGACTCTACTGTCAATAACTATTGTATAGGCTATAGAGCCATTGGAACTGAATTTAGGCAAAAATACATATCATACAAAAATCATTATAATGAAAAACCAGAAATTTTTGATGAAGTAATACTAGGCCTATTGTCAATATTAGATGGTATCGTCTATCCGAAATTAACTCATGAAGAATTATTAAATAAAATTAAAGATCATCAAATCTTTAAAAAACTAATTTTAGAATTATATAACATAGCTAAAAACGATAAAACAGTTTCTGATATTTTTACAAAACAAATCTATAGTCAAATCTCTGAAAACCAAATGCATAAAACAATGTTTGATTTACTAGTTTATATAGTATTAGAAAAAAAACAGCCAGTATATACTAAAATATCTCAAAAAGAAATGATTGAAAACGTTTTAAATAACACTAACATTTCTGTCTCTGAATTAGAAAAATTTCTTAAGCTTCAAATGCAAGATGGTATTAACTATACTCATTCATTAAAAAAATTAGTTAAAGAAAAAAACCCCTATGCATGTTATGAAATAGGTGAAATGGAATATACAGGTCAAATGACCGGATACCCAAGATATATTAAAAGTTATGAATATTTCAAAATAGCCGCTGAAAAAAATCATCCAAGAGCGTGCTGGCTAATCGCTCAAATGATATATCAAAAAAAAATAGGAGATTTATCACAAGATGATTTAGAAATGGCTTGGTACTATCTTAAAAAAGCCGAAAATGTCGGTAGTATTGCAGCCATAAATACTATTGGAATATGTTATTTAAAAGGATTAGTGCCAAACGAACCAAAAAGTGAAACCAAAGCCATCGAATATTTTCAAAAAGCTATGAATCATAACTACGTTTACGCCAGTAATAACTTAGGTAAAATATATGAACAACAAAAAGACTATGATAAAGCTTTCAAATACTTTTTAATTGGAGCTGACAAAGAAGAAAGCTGGGCCTGTAATAAAGTAGGCGAGTATTATCGATTAGGTATTGCCACTGAAAAAGATATTAAAAAGGCCTTTAAATACTATAACTTAGCTACAGAAGTACCACTAAACATTTTAAATCATTGGGCTTTCTATAATTTAGCAAAACAATTCTATTTAAAAGGTAGTGCCATTGCTGGCATTGAACCAAACCTTAATAAAGCTATTGAATATTTTAAAAAAGCTGCTAAACATGGCATCTATGAAGCCTATGAAGAGTTAACCTATATTTATATTGATAAATATAAAGAAACATCACTAGATTTTTATCTAAATAAAATAAATGAATATTTAAATATTTTATCCAAAAATAAACACTATGAAAAATGCCAAAAAAACTTAGAAATAAAACTAAAAGAAATTGAAAAAAAACATCTAGCTTTAGTCAAATTAATTTAACCTTTACACACCTTTATAAAACAAGTATAATATAGTCGAAGTAGGGGGGAGAATATGAAAAAAATTTTAAAATGCATACCATTTTTAATCATCTTAAGTTTAGATATCATTTTAAGCATTTCTTTTAATAATGTCTTAAGTAGAGAAATAACTTATAATACCTCAAACATTAGTTTACTTAAAAAATATAAAACTCCGACTTATACAGTACCTAAAAAAACTGAAGAAATAATTGAAGTAGCTCCAGTTAATGATAAAGAAGACGGTCAGTCCAGAACTAGACCAAAAGATACAAGAGGCACCTTTACCGTAAACGATATAAAACAGTATGAAACATCTGGAACCTCACTAGGCATTGATGTATCTAAATATCAAGGAAATATTAACTGGGCTAAAGTCAAACAAGACGGCATCGACTTTGCTATTATAAGAGTTGGTTACCGTGGTTATGGCACTGGAAAAATAGTCATGGATCCATATTTTAAAAAAAATATTGAAGGTGCCCTAGCTAATAATATTCATGTTGGTATATATTTTTATTCAGTTGCTAAAAACGAATTAGAAGCCATAGAAGAAGCCAACTTTACCATAAATGCCATCAAAGGCTATAATATTACCTACCCAGTTGCCTTTGATCTAGAAGATTTTAATAGATATAGACTAGCTGGTGTTAGTTATGAACAGCTAAATAAAAATGCCTTAGCTTTCTTAAATAAAATTCAATCTGCTGGATATACAGCAATGCACTATGGTAGTAAAAATACCTTTGGACCAATTTGGAATATGAATAATTTCAATAAATATAAAGTATGGCTTGCCCATTATACAGGTAAAACCAACTATGCTGGAAAATATAATATTTGGCAGTATACCAGCAACGGCAAAGTAAACGGTATCCAAGGTAGAGTTGATTTAAATATTGCATACTTCAAACTATCATCAAATGCCAACGATGAAGTAAAAGATGATAGCCAGTTAAGCCTAGATCCAAATAATGAGGCTATTAAAAAAATAAACTTCCAAGAAGTAAACGAAAATGTCATTACAATAACAAATGCCATCATGCGTGGATCTCCAACCACCGAATTAGATAATAAAATAATGGCTATAAATAGTAACACTATGGTTATAAGAACTGGCATCAGTGAAACTTGGTCTAGAGTAACATATCAAAATAAAACCGGTTATATACTAAATAGTGAACTTAAAATATATGAAGAACCAAAAGAAGAAATAAAACCAGAAATAGAACCAGAAAATAAGGAGGAATCATGAAACAAGAAATGCAAGAATATGAAAGAATAATAAACCTTTCCAATGAAATTCAAACCCAAATAGCACGTTTAGAAAATACAGATTTAATCAAACAGTATTTAGAACTTCTTCATCAAAATCAAAAATTATTGCAAAAGAAAAAAGAATTATATAAAAAAATTAAAACTGAAGAATATTCATCATGTGACCATCTGTGGATAGAAACTATAACTGATTATAATTTCTTAAAAACGCCATTTCATTATTGTAGCTGTGTAAAATGCGGTTTAGACCAAGGCGTAGTTTATTCAATTAATCATGGAAAGCCTCTATCTTTTGAACAAACTATTATGTATAATTTTTTAAAAAAGCATCACATAGATAATCCAAATCAAATTAATTCCAATATAAAATGTGATTTCTCACTTGCTACTGCTTTATATAAAAAAATCGAAGAAAATCATCCAGATATAGATAATATAACTATGCAAAAATATATACAAACAGCTTTAGATAGTATTCGCCAAAATGAAAATGATACCCAAGAAAAAGAAAATAGAATCAAAAGATTAACCTTAAACCCCAACTTTAATAAATGGCATTCTCGTGATATAGTTCATTGGTAAAATGAACTTTTTGGCATGAAGATAGTTGACTAATCGAAATACCTAATTTATAATTTATAGTAGGTGATAAAGATGAAAAGTAAAGCTTTCACACTAGTTGAATTACTAGGTGTTATTGTTGTTTTAGGTATTCTTGCAATGATTACCGTTCCAATTGTTCAAAGAACTATCATTGATAATACAAATAGCGTCTATGAAGATCAAATAACTAGTTTTGAAAAGGCCGCTAGAAACTATGTCGGTCAAGATCCATTTAAAATGACTAAATGTCAAACTGAAAATTGTGAAATAACTTTAGAAGAACTTCAAGACAAAGGCCTTCTTCCATCAGGTGATATTAAAAACCCAAAAACCGATGAAAATTTCAATTTAAAAAATGTTGTTAAAATAACCTATGACGGAAATAAATATACTTATAAATATGATACCTCTCAAGATGAATAAAGAAGGTGAAAGAATTGTTATATACATCAGTTAATAATCAAAAAATAAAAGAATTAATAAAACTTAAAACAAAAAAACACCGTGATAAACAAAACCTTTTTTTAGTCGAAGGAGAACATTTGACTGAAGAAGCTTATAAAAATGGCTATTTAAAAGAATTACTGCTTTTAGAAAATATAAACTTAAAACTAGATATCGAAACTAACTATATCAATGAAAACGTTTTAAAACATCTAAGTAGTGTGCAAACACCATCTGGTATCATCGGTATATGTCAAAAAAAGGAAAATAAATTACTTGGCAACAAACTTTTAATTTTAGATAGTATTCAAGACCCAGGAAATATGGGAACTATTATCAGGACCAGCGCTGCTTTTAATATAGATACCATTATTATTAACGATAAATGTGCTGATATTTATAGTGATAAAGTGATAAGATCATCACAAGGTATGCTTTTTTGTACCAATATCATAAAAACAGATATTCAATCATTATTAAAAACTATTAAAGGAAAAACTCCTATTTATGGTACTAAAGTAAATGGTGGTAAAGACTTAAAAACTATTGAAAAAACTTCTGGTTTTGCTATAATAATGGGAAACGAAGGTAGTGGCGTAGAACAAAATATTTTAAACATGTGTGATGAATATTTGTATATACCTATGAATAAAAAATGTGAAAGCTTAAATGTTGGAGTTGCTACCAGTATAATTTTATATGAATTAACGAAGTAGAGGTGATAAAATGCTATATATTGGAGAATTAGTAAATACTCATGGCATTAAAGGTGAAGTCCGTATCATCTCATTTTTTAAATATAAAAATATCATTTTTAAACCTAATAATTACCTATATATAAATAATGAAAAACTAAAAATTAAAACATACCGTAAACATAAAAACTATGACATGGTTACCTTTGAAAACTATGACAATATCAATGATATTTTAAAATTCAAAGGAAATAAAGTATATATAAATAAAGATGAATTTAAATTTCCAGGTCCCTTAAACGAAGATTTATTTGGAAAAAAAGTTTATGATAAAGATAAATATATTGGAACTTTAATTAATATTATTAATAATAATGGTCAAGAAATATTGGTTATTAAAGGAAATAAAGAGTATTTAATTCCTTATGTAGATGAATTTGTCAAAAATATCGGAAGTACTATTCAATTAGATTTAATCAAAGGATTTATCGATGAAGATTGATATTCTAACCATATTTCCAGAAATGTTTGATGGCTTTTTAAATACTTCAATCATTAAAAGAGCTATTCAAAATAAACTTGTCGATATTCAAATTCATGATATTAGAAAATATAGTAAAGATCCGCATAAAAAAGTTGATGATTATGGATATGGTGGAGGAAAAGGCATGGTTTTAATGCCAGAGCCTATCTTTGATGCTGTAGATGATTTAAAAAAAGCAAATACTAAAGTATTATTAATGACTCCTCAAGGAAAAACATATAAACAAAAACTAGCCTATGACTTATCAAAAGAAAAACATTTAATCTTAATATGTGGTCATTATGAAGGCTTTGATGAACGCATCAGAACACTAGCAGATTTAGAAATAAGCATTGGTGATTATATTTTAACAGGCGGTGAACTTGCCAGCATGGTTATCACTGATAGCATAACTAGGCTAATTGATGGCGTAATTGAAAAAGAATCCCATTTAAATGAATCATTTAATAATAATCTTTTAGATTATCCAGTCTATACTAAACCTGCAAACTTTAGAGGCATGAAAGTTCCAGAAGTTCTTTTATCAGGTCATCATGCCAATATTCAAAAATTTCGTGAAGAAAAAGCTTTAGAAAAAACGAAACAAAACCGTCCAGATTTATTAGAAAATGGTGAGAATAATGAATGAAAGATACTATATTTGTGATAAAGATAATAATGAAATAGTATATGGTTATATTGATTATAATAAAATGACCGGCTTTAAAATAAAACCCCAAAACACTATTCCATATGAAGGAGTAGAAGTAAGTAGATTAACACTAGTCAAACCAGAACTAATATCCAACGTTCTAAAAAGAAAAACAAAGCATAAATTAGACGCATATTTAACCTTTCTATTTACCATTATTGATGACGACGATGATGATCCAGAAACTCTAGAACTAGTAATTAGTGATGTTGATCGATATAAAAATATTATTATTAATAAATATTCCAAATTCTTAGATAAAAAATACATCAAAAGATTAATTAAACAAGTTGGTATGGTTGAATTAGAACTAAAAACAAAACTTGAAACACTCACCAAGCCAAAAGCAAAATCCCAAGGAAAATCAAGATAATTTATTATTTTTAGTTGAACTTTTTATAAAAATGTGATATAGTTTAATATGTCGTGATCCGATTAGTAAACTTTAAAACTTACTTATGATCATAGATTTATATGCAAAGGAGTGATAGTATGAATTTGGTAGATAAAATAACTCAAAAACAAATTAGAACAGACCTACCAGAATTTCGTGTTGGTGATACCATTAAAGTAAATGTTCGTATCATCGAAGGAAAACGTGAAAGAATTCAAGCATTTGAAGGTATCGTAATAGCTATCAAAGGTAGTGGAGTAAGCAAAAACTATACCGTTAGAAAAAAATCTAGTGGTATCGGTGTCGAAAGAACTTTCCCATATAGCTCACCAAAGGTTGATAGCGTAGAAGTAATTAGAAAAGGTAAAGTTAGAAGAGCTAAACTTAATTATTTACGTGACCTTAAAGGACAAGCAAAAATTAAAGAAAGAAAATAAGGTCAAACCTTATTTTTTTCTAAAAAAGGGGGAAAACATGGAAAATAATCAAAACAAAGAAGAAAATAAAATAAGTAAATTCTTACAAGGAACTGTGCCCTATGTTGTTATAATCATTGTTGTTGTTTTAATAAGAAGTTACATAATTACACCAGTCCAAGTTGAAGGTATGTCAATGTATTCTACCTTAAATGATAAAGAAATATTACTATTAAAAAAATATGATAAAAATTATCAAAGATTTGACGTTGTTGTATTCAACTATAATAATACCAAATTAATTAAAAGAGTCATCGGTCTTCCAGGAGAAACAGTAGAATATAAATCTGGTAAACTTTATATCAATGGGACTTATGTTGCTGAATCATTTTTAAATAACAATATGACAGCTGATTTTACCTTAGAAGAATTAGGCTATGAAAAAATACCTAAAGATTATTATTTTGTCATGGGTGATAATAGAGCTAACTCAACTGATAGCCGTATTATTGGTCTAATTCATAAAGAAGACATAGAAGGAACTACTAGTTTCGCCATTTTCCCCTTAGATAAATTTGGTAATTTTGATAAATAACTGCACTTTAAAAAGGCAGTTTTATTTTTTCAAAAAGCAATACTTTTAATAATTATAACAAAGTTTACACGAAATTATTTAAAAGCATTGTTATTCAGAATCAAATGTAAGCCGATATCAAATTTTATCTTCAAATAACATTTTTAAAACAAAAATTATGATATAATTATTAAGAAATGCAGTGAATATAGTAACCATTAAAATTATAAAAATATTATAATATATACTAAAGAATAATTAAAAAATGATAGTATATTGGAGGGAATGATGAAGAAAATTAGTAATAATTATACTAACAGTATTTTTGAAAATATAAAAAATATAAATATAGATGAGTATGGAAATGAATATTGGTTTGTTCGTACTTTGCAAAAAGTTTTGAAATATAAAGAGGATAAAGTTATGCAACAGCTTGTTGCACAAGTTCCTTGGGGGCATAATATAGTATTAATAGATAAAGAAAAAAATAAAGAAATTAGAAAATGCAATGTTAAATAAAACAAAAAATTTCCTAGTTCAACTAGGAAATTGCCAACAGAAGAAGAGATTAATCTTCATATAGATATGGAAAGTGGTGATTCAAATGAATGAAAAACTAAATATAAATTTTTATCCTGGCCATATGGCCAAAACCAAAAGATTAATCAAAGAAAACTTAAAATATATTGACATTATTTATGAAGTTGTCGATAGTAGAATGCCCAAATCTTCTAAAATAATAGACATTGACGAAATAACCAAAGATAAACCAAGATTAATGATTATGACCAAAGCTGATTTATGTGATAAAGAAGAAACAAGTAAATGGATAAATTATTATGAAAACCAAGGATATACAGTTATATTAATTAATTTAGAAAATAATAGTAACATAAAACCAATTTTAAATGCTACTGATGAAATATTAAAAGAAAAATGGAAAAAAAGAGAAAAACAAGGTCTATTAAATCGAAAAGCGAGAGTTTTAGTTGTTGGTGTTCCAAACGTCGGTAAATCAACTCTAATAAATCGTTTAGCTGGTAAAAAAGTTGCTAATATCGGAAATAAACCAGGTGTTACAAAAAACTTAAATTGGATAAGAATAAATGACAAAATAGAACTTCTAGACTCGCCAGGTATATTATGGCCAAAACTAGATCAAAAAGAAGCCTTAAATCTAGCTGCCCTAACAGCTATTAAAGAAGAAACCTTACCTTTATTTGATGTTGCCTGTTATATCTTAATCACCTTAGAAAAATATTATCCTAATATACTAAAAGAAAGATATAATTTAGATAATCTAGATGAAGATATTGTTTTAAGTATTGAAGAAATTGGTAAAAAAAGAGGTTGCTTAGTAAAAGGTGGCGAGATTGATTATGATAAAGTTGTATCTTTAATCATTGGCGATGTCAAAAATGGTTATATCAAAGGTGTTACATTTGATAGGATAGAAAATGAATAAAGAAAAAATATTAAATATTAATTCTCTCGCCTTCGCATACTTAGGAGATGCAACTTATGAGCTTTATATTCGTAAATATTTAACTAAAAAAGGGAACTATAAAGTTAAAGAATTGCAGAAAATGGCTGTAGATTATGTCTCCGCTAAAGCTCAAAGCAACTTTTTAGATAAAATGACGCAAGATAACTTTTTAACTGAAGACGAATTAGAAATTGTTAAAAGAGCAAGAAATCATAAAGTCTTGTCACATCCTAAAAATACAAGTATAATTGTATATAAAAAAGCCACAGGCTTAGAAGCGCTATTAGGATATTTAGAACTAAACGATAATAAATCAAGAATAAATGAAATTATGAAATATATAGTAGGTGATTAAATGCGTGTATATGGAAAAAATGTAGCTAAAGAAATATTACAAAACAAAAAAACAATAAAAAAGGCATATATTTATGAAAAATTTAATGATAATGAAATATTAAATAATTTAAAAGAAAATAATATTCCTTGTAAATTTTTAGATAAAATAGCTTTAGACAATATGGAAAAAGGAACACACCAAGGAATAATCTTAGAAATAGATGATTATAAATATAAATATTTAGACGAACTTTTAGATAAAGATATTATTGTCATATTAGACCATTTAGAGGACCCTCATAACTTTGGCGCTATCATAAGAACTTGTGAAGCCGCTGGAATAACCAGCATCATTATTCCAAAAGATAGATCGGTTAAAGTAAATGCTACTGTTATGAAAACAAGTGTAGGAGCCTTAGAAAATGTTGATGTATGTATGGTAACAAATTTAGTAAATACTATCAAAACTTTAAAAGAAAATGGATATTGGATAATAGGAACTGATATGGAAGGAACAGATTATAAGCAAATAGACTATAAAGGGAAAATTGCTATTATAATCGGTAGTGAAGGAAAAGGATTAAGTAGATTAACCGAAGAAAACTGTGACTTTATAGCTAAAATTCCCATGTATGGTAAAGTAAATAGTTTAAATGCTTCTGTTGCAGCAGCCCTAATAATCTATGAGGCGGTGAGAAATAGATGAATTATGATGATGTAAATGATTATGAAATATTGTCAATTGTATCAGATAACGAACAAGCCACAGAAACATTATTTAATAAATATAAACCATTAATAGTCGGTATAGCTAAAAAAATTTATACAACTAACCAAGTTACAGGTTTTGACTTAAATGATTTAATTCAAGAGGGGATGATAGCCTTCAGCACGGCAATAAATACCTTTGATGAAAAAAAAGACACTACCTTTTTCACATATGCTAAAACATGCATTGAAAGAAGACTTTATAGTCTTATTAAATCAGCCAGCCGTTATAAATATCAGCTTTTAAATGAATCTTATTATGTAGAAGATTTAGTTAACAATAGCAAAGACTTAGAAAATTTACTTAAAGATAGTACCAGTAATCCAGAATACCAAATAATTGATAATGAAAATACTAAAGAATTAATTAAAAATATCCAAAAAACTTTAACTAATTTAGAAAGTGCTGTTTTTGAACTTAAAATCAGTGGTTTTAATTATAAAGAAATAGCCGATATTTTAGATAAAGATAGTAAATCGATTGATAATGCTATTAGCCGAATTAAAATTAAAGTAAATAATTTTTTAAATAAAGATTGACATAAACTATAATATTCATATATATTAATAATGAGGTGGAAATAGTGAGAGAAAGAGGAATTGCTGTAAGCATTATTTTAACCATTGTAACTTGTGGAATTTATGGAATCTATTGGTTTATTTGTATAACCAATGAAACTGAAGCAGAAAGTGGAGATACTAGTCTATCATCAGGTGGAGTAGCTTTCTTACTTACCATACTTACTTGCGGTATCTATGGTATTTACTGGGCTTATAAAATGGGTAAACTATTAATGATTGCCCAAGAAAAACACGGCCTTAGAAGTGAAGATAACTCTGTAGTATTCCTACTTTTACAATTAATTGGTTTTGGTATTATTAACTATGCCTTAATCCAAAATGGTTTGAATGAAATTGCTAGAACAAAAAGCGCATAAGCGTTTTTCTTTATGAAAAAATTTATAATTTTAATACTATTATTAATAATATATTTACTTGTATCTAGCCATTTTCATTTTTATATCCCATGCCCAATAAAAGAAATAACCAATCTTTATTGTCCAGGATGTGGTATTACTAGAATGCTTCTTTCTCTTCTAAAACTAGATTTTATAAAAGCCTTTAACTATAATCCTTTAGTATTTATATCCCTTCCAATCGGTCTATATTTATATATAGACTACTTAATAAAAAAAGATAAATCATTATACAAAAAAATACCAGAAAAAATATGGTATATTGTAATAATTATATTTATAGTTTATGGAATACTAAGAAACATTCCAGCCTTTGATTTCCTTGCTCCAAATTAAAAAGCGATTACTCGCTTTTTTCTATATATTTTTTAATTTCTTCACTATCATCTAAATGAACCTTAGTATGACCTAATATTTGATAATCCTCATGACCTTTACCTAAAAGTAAAACAATATCATTTTTTTCTATCATATCTAAAGCTTTTTTAATAGCCATGCGTCTATCTAAACAAACCTCATAATTGTTTTTCTTAACTCCTTTTAAGATATCTTTCATAATATTTGAAGGATCCTCAGTTCTAGGATTGTCATTAGTAAATATCACATAATCACTATAATTAGAAGCAATTTCTCCCATAATTGGCCTTTTTAAAGGATCTCTATCACCACCACAGCCTACTAAAGTAATAATTCTAGCCTTAGCTAACTCCTTATAAGCTGTAACAACCTTTAAAACTGCATCAGGCGTATGCGCATAATCGACAACCGCAAACCCATCTTTGACTTTATAAGTTTCGCATCTTCCTTTAGGTGCTTTCAAATCTTTAGTTTTTTCTATTAAATCTTTAATATCAAATCCAAGCTCACATAAAATACTAAACATTGTAAAATAATTGTATATATTAAATTTACTAGTTAAATTAGTTGTAACATTATATTCTTTATTATTAACTTTAAAAACAATATTTGTATGATCTGGATAAATATCATCACCTATAATATCATAGTCTGCATTTCCAAAACCAAATGTCTTAGTATTTTTAAACCTTTTAATAAATGAACTGCTTGCTTCATCATCTTTATTTACAAGCAAAACACCATCATTTTTAATATAATCAGTAAGCAAAAGCTTAGCCTTTAAATAATTTTCCATCGTTTTGTGATAATCCAAATGATCCTCAGTTAAATTAGTAAAAGCTCCAGCAACAAATTCTAAACCTTCAATTCTTTTTTGATCTAAAGCAAAATTACTGACTTCCATAACCACATATTCACATTTCATTTCTTTTGCCATTTCAAGTAATTTGTAAGTAGTCAAAATTTCTGGAGAAGTATTAAGTAATTCCTTAAAATAGTCTCCACACATAAATCCAAGTGTACCAATATAAGCTGCTTTTTTTCCTAAATTTAAAAGCATTTGATAAGTCAAATAAGCAGAAGTAGTCTTACCATTGGTTCCAGTAATTCCAATTAGTTTTAAATCTTTAAACTCATCTTTATATTCTTTAACAAGTAACTCTTGATAATATTTAGCAGAATTTTCTACTACCGTAACAGGAACTGAACACTTCACATCTTTTTCAGCAATAACTGAAGAAGCTCCATTTTTAATCGCATCTTCTATATAATCATGACCATCAACAGTATAGCCCTTAATAGCTACAAAAGTTTGACCTGGTTTAACTAATCTAGAATTAGTTTCATATTTAAACATTTAAAATCAACTCCTAATTTATTTTATTCATATTTAAAATTTGTGATATATAACCACTTATTAAATCATATCATTTTATTTCTACATATACAATTATCTTAATTACCTACAAATAATAAAAATACTCAAAAAATCCTCAGTTGAAATAAATAAAAAAGAAGTATATAATTAAAATATAAAGGAGAGTGATTAAATGTCAAAAGTTTATTTTACAAAAGAAATTACCCCTGAAAGTTTAATTAAAATTTATGAAAAAGTAGGGGGAGAATTAAAAGGAAATGTAGCCGTAAAACTACATTCTGGAGAAAAAGGCAATCAAAACTATTTAAGGCCAGAATTTGTAAAGCCATTAATAGATCATGTAAATGGAACAGTAGTGGAATGTAATACCGCATATGCTGGAGCACGAAACACAACTGAAAAACATAGACAGTTAATTAAAGAACATGAATGGGATAAATATTTTAAATTTGATCTTCTAGATGAAGAAGGACCAGACTTCGAATTAGATATACCAAATGGTAAAATACTGAAGAAAAACTATGTTGGTAAAGACTTAGTTAACTATGATTTAATGTTAGTGCTTTCACATTTTAAAGGTCATGCTATGGGTGGTTATGGTGGAGCTTTAAAACAGCTTTCAATTGGCTGTGCATCTACAGCAGGTAAATCATTAATCCATACCGCAGGTAAAACTGATGATCAATATAAACTTTGGGATAACCTTCCAGAGCAAGACCATTTCTTAGAAGCTATGGCCGATGCAGCCGAAAGTGTTCATAATCATTTTAAAGATAATATCGTTTATATAAATGTTATGAAAAATCTATCAGTAGACTGCGACTGTGATGGAAATGCATCTGCTCCTTGTATGGAAGATATTGGAATATTAGCTTCAACTGATCCAATTGCCATTGACCAAGCTTGCTTAGATTTGGTTTATAACTCTAATGATGAAGGCAAAGAAAAACTAATCGAAAGAATTGAATCAAGACATGGTGTTCATACAATCGAAGCCGCATCAGAACTTGGCTTTGGTGAAAGAGAGTATGAGTTAATCGAATTTTAAAAAGCGAACTAAATTCGCTTTTTTTTTCATCTTAAAAAATCATCAATCGAAATTTTATGATTTTTACATATTGAATATAAAGTTAATGTAGTAATCAAATTCATGCCGATTTCATAATGGCAGTAAGTGGCCCTAGAAATACCACATTCATCCGCAATCTTTTGTTGGGATAACTTTAATGACTTTCTTAAAGTCTTAAGTTTTTCACCAACAATTTTTTTATCTAATTTAATTTTATCAGAATACTTTTTATTTTCTCTAGTTAGACCTAAAATAAAATCTAATGAATATCCATATAAATTGGAAAATTTAACTAACTTTTTAAGAGGCATAGTTTCGTATGCATTTTCCCAATTGGATACAGTTCCTTTTTGTACACCAAATACATATCCAAGCTCCGTTTGTGTCATTTCCAATTCTTCACGGCATTCCTTTAATCTATTTTCTATCATATTTATCACCCAGATAAATTTTCTCATCAAACAGGAAAATGTTATCAAAAGTATGTGCCATATACCAAAAATGTGATATAATAAATTTGAAAATAAAGAAAGGAGCAAATATGAAACTCAAAAATTTTATTAAAAATTATTTAACAGGATTTTTTATTGGCTTAATATTATTTACCGTAGTAGGTGTCTCAGCAGCTGCAGTTTTCCCATCAAACCAAACAACATATAATAATGGAACTACAGGCATGTCAGCAACCAATGTCCAAACAGCCATAGATGAACTTTATAATACATGTTTTCCACCTAAAACAGGTGGTGAGGCAATATTAGAAAAAGTACCTATAGTAAATTTGGGAGATGGATTATATAAAGATGAATATGAAGATAGATATTTTTATAGAGGAAAAAATCCAAATAACTATATAATGTTTAATAATGAAAATTGGAGAATATTGTCAATAGAAAGTGATGGCACTATTAAAATAATTAGAAACGAAAAGATAGGAAATATTGAATGGGACACATCGGGAGCTCCGGAAAGTAATAATTGGATGCGCCCAGCAAGTTTAAATACATATTTAAACGGAACATATTTGAATGGATTGACTTCTACTGCTCAAAGTCAAATAGTCGCCAAAGATTGGAGTATAGGAGCAGTAACAGATGATAATAATAATTTATCAAACCAAATCGAAAAAGAAAATTCAATTGTTTGGAATGGGAAAATTGCTCTTCCAACATTAAGTGAATATATAAGAAGTAATAGTAATAAAAGTAGTTGTGGAACACATGAACTACATAAAGATAATTATAGTACATGTGGAGAAAGTACATGGATGACCATTAATACCTTTTGGTGGACTCTTACCAAAAATTCTGACTTTTCTAGCACTGTTTTCCGTATAATTATGAATGACAATTTTTATGATTATGACGTTGCCAACCTACTTAATAATATGGTTCGGCCAACACTTTATCTCTCATCAGATATCAAAATCACTAACGGAGACGGTTCGCAAAATAATCCATATACTTTATCACTATAAAATATATTATCCAGAATTGGTGATAATTTAGAATTTAAAACAAATCATAACAAATATGGTTTGTTTTAATATAGAAAAATGCTATAATCTTTAAGAAAGGTTATATAGGTGATAAATAATGAAGTTAGTTTCATGGAATGTCGCAGGAATAAGAGCCTGTCTAAAAAAAGGATTAGAAGATTTTTTCAATAATGTAAACGCCGATATTTTTTGTATCCAAGAATCAAAAGCCATGGAAGATCAGTTTGACTTTAGACCAAAAGACTATGATATGTATCTATATCCAGCTGTAAGAAAAGGATACTCTGGAACTTTAATTTATTCTAAAATTAAACCATTAAATGTTAAATATGGAATAGATGAAGAAGAATATGACGAAGAGGGAAGAACTATTACTCTAGAATTTGAAAACTTTTTTCTAGTAAATGTCTATGTCCCAAACGTCAAAAGAGATCTATCTAGAATGGACCCTAGAATGCATTTTGAAGATGTCTTTAGAAAATATCTAAAAAAATTAGATGAGACAAAACCAGTAATTATATGTGGTGATTTTAATGTTGCTCATGAAGAAATAGATATTTGTAATGCCAAAGCAAATATTGGAAATGCTGGTTTTACTTATGAAGAAAGAGAAAAATTCACAAAACTTTTAAATAGTGGTTTTATAGATACATATAGATATTTTAATAAAGATAAAACAGGTGCCTATACTTGGTGGAGTTATATGCCAGGTGTTAGAGATAGAAATATCGGCTGGCGTATTGATTATTTTCTAGTATCAAATAAGTTCATAAAAAACGTTAAAGATGTTACCATATATAGTGATATATATGGTAGTGACCACTGTCCAATAGGTATTGATATAGAAAAATAAAGATAAAATGCATTTATAAAACAAATGTACGCTTTTAACTTTATAATATAAATCCTTTGTGTTATATTAATTACATTGTTAAAAATATAAAACGGCAAAGGAGAGTAATGTAAATGCCAGAAGAGTTATTAAAATCAAAAGTAAAACAAAGTAAACTGATAAAGGCTCATCAAAATAATTTAGAAATATCTAAAAAAATTTACCAAATAAGTTTGAAAAATTCGAAGAAAATGTTTTAAAAGAAAGTAAAACCTTATTGTATGAAACAATTGTAAAACCTACTAACTTTAAAAGATATGCTAGAGGATGTATAGTTAAGGTTAAATTTGGGGTTAATATTGGGAGTGAATTTTCAGGTGATCATTTCGCAATAGTTGTATCAAAAAAAGATACAATGAAAAACACTGTTTTACATGTAATTCCAATAACCTCTAAAGCTCATATAAAAAACGTTGAAATTGGCTCTATTTTGTATAATGAAAATGAATTAATAAAATTGTTTCAGCAAATTGAATTAAGTAATGATAAAAAGGAAATAAAAAAAATAAATCAATGTATGAAATATTATCAAAATAGAAAAAATAAAATTTCTTATGCTTGTGTTGACCATTTAAAAACCATCAGTAAATTGTCTATTTTAAAACCAATAAATGAATTTGACTATTTACCAAATTTAAGATGTTCTCAAGAAATAATGAAACAAATAGATGAAGCAATTATTAATGAATATACAGATGGTGTAAAAAAAGTAAGGGCAAAATAGAATGACTAATACAAGAATTATAATTAAATTAATTTTAAAATAATGA
>CALVRA010000012.1 GCA_944358415.1 uncultured Bacilli bacterium
TGTTTTATAATGTAGGCAAAAGGAGATAAAATTATGAATCAAGAAAAAATTGGAATGTTTATTGCAAAGTGCCGAAAAGAAAAAGGATTAACTCAAAGTGTGCTTGGCGAAAAATTAGGAGTATCAGCTAAAGCTGTCAGTAAATGGGAAAACGGCAAAAGTATGCCAGATATTTCCATTATGAAAGATTTATGTGACACTTTAGAAATCACTTTAAATGAACTTTTTGCTGGTGAAAAAATAAAAGAAAAAGATATTCAAAAAAAATCAGAAAATAATCTTTTAAATTTATTAAAAATAAATAATATAATTAAAAGTAAAAAGAAAACATTTATACTAGTTACACTTATATTGCTTATATTATTAATTTTTGTCATAGGAAAAATGTTACTTGTAGAATATGGTTTTATCTATGATGATGACTTAAAATATACACAAATTTATATTCAAAACGAAGGTAATATTAAGGGTAATGTTGATATTAATAAATTTGGTAAAATAGATAAAGATTTTGATATAGGCGCTAATAAATATGGCATGGCTGTCTTTAAAAATCCTAAAAAGGCCTTCAAAACATTAAAGAAAAAATATAAAAATGGTATAAAATTAATCCAAAAAGAATTTAATCTGCCACCACTTTCTAACTTCACCTATAAAGGATATAAAACCTATGGATGGCAAGTAACAAAAGGCACTAAAAAAGATAAAGAGCAGGCAAGATTTGTCAGTAGTTTTTTAGATATTTATGAAAATAGTTTTAATTAAAGTTCTAGAATTCTAGTCTAGAATTTTTTTCTTTCTAAAATTATTGTCAAATAATATATTCATAATGTATAATGAAATAGATGTTAAAGGAGAGAAAAACATGAAGTTAGTTATTAAACATTTAAAGAAAAATTTTGAAAAAAAAGAAGTTTTAAAAGACATAAACTTTGAATTTGAAAAAGGAAAAATATACGGCTTATTAGGAAGAAATGGAGCTGGTAAAACAACCTTATTCAACTGTTTAAATGAAGATTTAGATTTAGATGGGGGAGAGTTTTACATAAATGATGAATCTGATAGAAATATAAAACCAGAAGATATTGGTTATGTTTTATCAACCCCTAATGTTCCAGAATTTTTAACTGGAAGAGAATTTTTAAAATTCTTTATCGAAATAAATGAAAAAAGAATAAAAAACAAAAAAACAACTGATGAATATTTTGATTTTGTTCAAATAGAAAAAGAAGATAGAGATAAATTAATGAAAGATTACTCACACGGCATGAAAAATAAAATGCAGATGCTTGTCAATATTATTGCCTCACCAGACATTTTACTTTTAGATGAACCACTAACCTCACTTGATGTTGTCGCCCAGGAAGAAATGAAACAATTATTTAAAGACATAAAAAAAGACCATATAATTATTTTCTCAACCCATATTATGGAACTTGCTTTAGATTTATGTGATGAAATAGTTATTTTAAACAAAGGCGTACTTACTGAAATAGAAAATGACAAAGAAGATACTCAAAGTTTCAAAAATAAAATAATTGAGGCTCTAAAAGAGGAATAATATGTTAGACACATTCATTACATCTTTTAAATTAAAAAACACTTACCGTGTTAATAGTGTCATTTATTCTATTAAACAATTGCCAATTATAAGAAAAATACTAAAAGATAGTTTATATAAAAATAAAGCTTTAAAAATAATTGGTAATATAATCAGTATACTTATGGAGATAGGCAGTATATTCTTAGGTAAACTCTTATATATTTTCTTTTGTATCACATCCATGTTACCAGTTTTTAAATTAGAAAGTGCAAATACATTTATTCATATATTTTTATTTCTAACTATTATTGGTGGCATCATGAACACCTATATGTTTAACCCTACAAAAGATAAATACTATGCCATGATAATCATGAATATGGATGCTAAAAAATATACTATTTCCAACTATATTTATGCCATGATAAAAACATTTATTGGTTTCATGCCATTTACTATAATCTTTGGACTATTATCTAAAATACCACTATATATATGTATAATTATGCCTATTTTTGTCGTCATGGTCAAAATGATTTTCAGTGCCTACGTTTTAATAGACTATAAAAAAACTAAAATAGCTAAAAATGAAAATAAATTAGAAAAATTTACTTGGATAGTAATCTTCATCTTACTTTTACTTGCTTATGGACTTCCTTATATAGGTATAGTCATTAATCAAACTTTTTTCCTAATCTGTTTTATCATTAGTTTAATTTTAGGTATTTTATCTATCAAAATAATAAACTCATTTGATAAATATAAACAAATATATAAACAAATTTTAACAAATGAAAACGTTTATGCTACAGAAAATGCGAAAAGTAACCAAACAATTAAAGAAAATGCCTCTAAACAAATAGAGCTAGATAAATCATTCACAAGTAATAAACATGGTTTTGCCTATTTTCACGAACTATTTGTCAAAAGACATAGTAAAATATTAACCAAAGCTGTCAAAAAACAGTCTATGGTCATAATTGGTATTTTTGCCATTTTAACTACCATAGTTTTAAAAAACAAAGATATTGCTAAAAGAGTAAATGATTTATTATTAATATATTTACCATACTTTGTTTTTGTAATGTACATGTTAAATAGAGGTACTACTGTAACGCAGGCCATGTTTATGAACTGCGACCATAGTATGCTTACATACCGTATATATAGAACTCCAAAAGTTATTTTAGGCGTATTTAAAGAAAGACTAAAAACATTAATATTAATAAACTTAATTCCTGCTATTTTAATTGGAGCAGGATTAACACTTCTTTTATATATATCAGGAGGAACGGTAGAAAGTCTAAACTATATTATCTTATTTGTTTCAATTATAGCTATGAGTATATTTTTCTCAGTTCATTATTTAGTCATGTATTATCTATTACAGCCCTATAATGTAAATACGGAAATGAAAAGTAGTACTTATTCAGTAGTTCAAGGTTTAACTTATTTTGTATGTTATTTCTTCATTGGTGAAAAACTTCCAACATTCTATTTTGGCCTAGCTACTATCATTTTTAGTATAGTATATTCTTTAGTATCTTTAATTTTAGTTTATAAAAAAGCACCTAAAACCTTTAAATTAAGAGTGTAAAATGTTATATAAATCATATTATAAATCTCCTTTAGGTATACTTACTTTAATAAGTGATAAAGATACTTTAAATTATATTTTATTTGAAAATGATAGATTTTATGAAAACATAAAACCAAAAGCTATAGAAAAAGACTTAAAAATATTTACTCAAACAAAAAACTGGTTAGATAAATACTTTAAAGGACAAAATCCTAATATAAATGAGTTAAATATAAATCCCAAAGGAACTATATTTCAAAAAGAAATTTGGAATGTTTTAAAAACTATTCCTTATGGAAAAACCATTACTTATAAAGAAATAGCTGAAAAACTAAACAAACCCAAAGCATATAGAGCCGTAGGAAGTGCCATAGGCCATAACCCAATCCCCATTATTATTCCTTGCCATAGAGTAATAGGGGCGAATAATAAACTAACAGGTTATAGTGGGGGAATAGAAAACAAAACAAAATTATTAAAATTAGAAGGTGTATTATGAATAGATGTAGTTGGTGTAATTTAAATAACCCTTTATATATCAAATATCATGATGAAGAGTGGGGAGTCCCAATATATGATGATAAAAAGCTATTTGAACTTTTAATATTAGAATCATTCCAGGCTGGACTTTCCTGGGAATGCATTTTAAACAAAAGAGAAAACTTTAAAAAAGCTTATGATAATTTCAATATCAACAAAATAGTAAATTATGATGAAAATAAAATAAAAGCGTTAAAAGCAAATAAAGGTATTATTAGAAATGAATTAAAAATAAAATCTTCAATTGAAAACGCTAAAATATTTAAACAAATTCAAAATGAATATGGTTCATTTTCAAACTATATTTGGTCTTTTACAAATAATAAAATAATATATGAAAAACATAGAACTTCATCAGAATTATCAGATAAAATTTCTAAAGACTTAAAAAATAAAGGCATGAGCTTTGTTGGAACTACTATCATTTATGCATATTTAGAAGCTATAGGCATATTAAATACTCATGAAAAAAATTGTTATAAGTATAAAAAATAAATCCTTTCACATAATAAACGTGAAAGGATGATTATATGAATGAAAACGAAGAAATATTAGAGTATATTTTTGAGACAAGTAATATGGGAATGCAAAGCACTAAAGATTTAATAAGTGCCTTAAAAGGTAAAGATAATAAAATTAAAAAAATTTTACCAGAAATTGAAAAAAATTATGAAAAATATTCAAAAGAAACAGAAAAATTATTAAATAAAAAAGATTTAAAAGCAAAACCAGTCGGCATGATGGCCAAAGCTATGTCTAAAATGAGTATAACCAAAGAAATGATGAATGATAATAGTGATTCAAATATCGCAGATATGCTAATTCAAGGATTAACCATGGGTAACCTAGAATTAACAAAACATATTGATAATTATGAAAAAACTGCCGATAAAAAAATAATAGATATGGCTAAATCACTAAGAAAATTTGGTGAAGAATATATTGAAAAATTAAAAGCTTATTTATAGTATTGTGAAGAAAAACTCCAAAAGATTTTATATTATTTTTGGAGTTTTAATCATATTAAATAGTCTGAATTATTTTTTTAAGGTATAAAATAATCTTAATATTTTAGATTTAATCTTAGAACTACTAATAGGTGTTGATTCAATAATCTGAGAGCTATTATTATCTATTTGACTTTGTAAAGTTTCTAAATAATTAGGCACATTACTTCTTTCAACTAATTCACCTTGCAAAAGTTTTTCTAATTTTTCTTTATGCAACAAATCATCAATACCTTGCTGGTTAAATAAATAATAAGACAACTCAAAATATATTTTTTCATCAATAGAATCTAAAGACATTTTAGAAATTAAATTCATATCATATTCATGATTGATACTTTTTAGGCTATATTCATTACAAGCTTTTTTTAACAATAAATTGCGAATTTCATCAATAGTTGTTTGACTTATAGTAATCGCATCTTCCTTATGATGTTCGCTAAATAAAGACATTTCGTTTGACATTAATCTATACAAATCCATAAAAATAGCCTTATTCGTAACACTTTGCAATAATTCTAAATCAAAATTTTTATATGGACTGTTTATAAAAATAGGATTCATCAAAAGAGAGACAAAGTACATAACTAACTCATCATCAATTTCATTTATTCTAATTAAATTTTTTAAATAATGGGTATCATTTCTTCCAGCAATGCTATTTATATCTGAAATATAATATATATTATTCATATCAAATTTATAATTTCTTAAAAAGTCAGCATCATTTAAATATTTTTCACTTGGATTCACCATATAATAATATAAAGCTATTGCTGTTACTTTACTTTTTGCATTCAATAATGCTTCTACTTCTTTACGATAATATTTGCCATTAACAAAATTAGGGTCAGTCATAATAAAATATAAAAATTTATTAGCGATAGGATTTGTTGCTAATATTTGCATATTCTCAGAATGATATTTATCTGCTAAAGATACTTCATTAATTGCCAAATTATTTAAACCATGTTTCGAAGCAAAATGAGTCATGTCTAGACAGTCACTACCTGCTGTAGTTATTAATTTCATATCCTCGCGATGATATGGACTTTTAATAGAATTAATATTAGCAGCAACAGATGCAATCGCCTCAGATACCACAAAATCTAGTGGATTATTATCCTTAGTATCATGTGTTTCAACAAGTAATTTTAAATCTTCATTATGATAGGGACTATTTATAAAATTGTCGTCCCCTAATATCCATAATCCATATCTTGCAGTTTCTGCTTTGCTTAACATTTCTATATCTTTATAAAAATTTTTACTTTCTAAAAAATTTGGACTGCAAATAGCCTTGAACAAATGCCAACATCCATCACCATTTTTTAAGCTTGATATGGCATTAACCCTTTGTTTGTAATCTTGACAGTTTAATAAATTTTCATTAATTAATAAATATCTTAAGTTTCTTATCTCTTCTAAATCTATATTTAAACTCAGGAAATTGTTTATTTGAGTATTATTTAAATTTAATACCCATTTTTTAAATTCTTCAGCATCAGAAAATAATTCTGCTAATTCATATTTCTTAATTTGTTCAATGACTTGTTTTAATATTTCGTTTTCCAAACTACCACCTCATATATTTATATTATAACATTTAGATGATAAGCATTACAACTAAAAGAAAACGTTAAAAGTTTATTTATAGTATTGAAATTTCCCTAAAAATAACTTATAATAATAATAAAGAAAGTAGGGGAATAAATGAAAAAATTTGACAAAGCAAATGCAATTGATTTTATCAAAAGGAATAAAATTCCTTTAATAATATTTGTAGTGGTAATTATCGCCTTAATTATTGGTTTAATTGTTTCATTTAATATGGATGATAAAAAAGAAAACATAACCAAAAATGAAGAGGAAGGAATGGTTGCTAACACCAACGCTGGTATTATAGCAGAAACAACTTATCAAGGTTTAAAATTTTCTAATATTTCCTTAATATCAGAAGATGGATATAGCACTTTTTCAGCCGATGTCACTAATACAGCAACTACCGATAGCAATATTTCTGATGTTAATATTGTATTAAAAGATAAAAATGGTAAGGAAATTATTACTTTACGTGGTAATATAGGTGAACCTTTAAAACCAAATGAATCAAGAACCATCACCGCAGTAACTAAAGGCAAATTTAAAGAAGCCACTACAAAAGAAATTGCTGCATATGAAAGCGTAGCCAGATAAGCTACGCTTTTTAAATATCTAAATTTTCTATATCATTTGAAACATTGACTTGATTATTAAAATTTTGTCCCATCAAATTATTTTCATTTAAATTGATATTATTTGAAAAATTATTAGTATTATCATTTGTAGGAACACTATTCATATTCACTGTATTTTGAAAATTATTCGTAGGAATATTCATTGTCATATTTTGATTAACAGTTGGATTTTCAAATCCACTAGCTGGTGTAACTATATTTTGACCTGCAAGCTCTTCACGCACACCCATATATTCTCCAGATTTTTGTTCTCTGGCCGCAATTGCTTCTTTAGTTTCAATAATGGCTTCAGATAAAGAACTATTTGAACTGATCTTGTCATCATCTTCAAGTTCAATTAATTTCAAAATTTCTTCAAAAGTAGTGTAACCTTTAATAACTTTTTCTAAACCATCCTCAAGCATTGTAATAACATCAGATCCACCATAAACTAATTTCCTAATTTCTTCTTTCGAACGGTTATTACTCAAAGCATCACGTATTTGCTGATTAATTCTTAAAACCTCATGAATTGCAATTCTTCCTTTATAACCATCGTGGCATTCTTCACATCCTTCTGCATCATAAATTTCCTCAATATCCTTATTAAGCACACTTTTAAATACCATTTTTTCATATTCACTAGTTTTCCTAAGCCTCTTACACTTTGGACATAATTGCCTAGCTAACTTTTGTGAAATAACCCCTTCCAAAGCTGAAGCTAATAAATATTTTTGAACATCCATATCGATTAATCTTTCGATAGTATTAAGTGATGTATTAGTATGCAAAGTAGAAAACACCAAATGACCTGTAATTGAAGCTCTAACTGCAATTTTTGCTGTCTCTGTATCTCTAATCTCTCCAATCATTATAATATTTGGATCTTGTCTTAAAATACTTCTAAGCGCACTCGCAAAAGTAAGACCAATTTTAGGATTAGTCTGAACCTGGTTAATTCCTGTAATATCCATCTCTATCGGATCTTCAACTGTAATAATATTAGTAGATGAAGTATTAAGTTGCTGAAGCATTGAATAAACTGTCGTACTTTTACCACTACCAGTAGCTCCAGTAACTAAAATAATTCCATTAGGAACCCCAAGCATCTCTAATACCTTTTTATAATTTTCCTCACTAAACCCAAGCTCACCCAAACCAGCCATACTACGTGTATAATCTAAAATACGAATAACGATTTTTTCACCTGTACTAACCGGCAAAGAAGAAACACGTAAATCCAAATCAATTCCTTCTAAAGTTTCCTTAATCGCTCCATCTTGTGGTAATCTTGATTCTGTAATATTCATCTTAGAAATAGTCTTAACGCGGGTTGTCAAATAATCTCGGTAGTCATCAGGAACCGTCGCATAATCCATCAAAACCCCATCTATTCTAATTCTAATAAGCAAATGGTCTTCATAAGGATCAAAATGAATATCACTTGCTCCTCTTTTAGTAGAATCAACTAAAATATCATTTATAATATCCGCAATTGGTACTTTCGCAAAATCAAAAGTTCTTATCATATTATCTAGCTCCTTTTCATTTATTTTACTCTAAAACTATTATATAATACTTTAAAAATAAAAACAATAAAAAATCAAACACCGATGTCAAACCAAAAATCAAATAATACAAACATCAAAACAGAAGAAATAATCGCATGACATATCCTCGCACATAAAAATGGTAAATACTTAATATCAGTATCATTTAAAATTCCCATTATCTGCATGTGAACAGAAAGTCCACCAAAAGACAAAATCATTACCGTAAGTACACACTTTAACTTAAGTGGTATAGCCTCTAAACTAATATACTTAAGCCCTTGCGTCATCTCCACAAAACCATTTAAAACACTCCTAAATACACTGTTTAAATTTAAATTATCAAAAGTAATAGTTGTTAAAACTAAACACATCGTAATAACTCCTAAAATCAAAAGTAAAGTATCAATACTGCTGATAATTGAACTAGTTATAATTTGTCCAAAACCTTCTTTATTACTAATCCTTTTTAAATGCATCTCATTTACCGCTTTTTTTAAACTAAACCTCGCATTTTCTTTTTTACTAGGGTGATATCTTCGCATTCCAAAACCAATAATGACATTTCCCAAATAATGACATAATAATATAAGTAAACCAGCTTCCTTATTATTTAAAAAAAGTATCGAAACAGTCCCCAAAATAAAAAGCGGATTAGAAAAACAAGTAAAACATAAAATCTTAGTTGCCTCATATTTATTTATCTTGCCATCTAAATAAAGTTCCCTCGTGTACTTTGCATTCGCTGGATTTCCTGATATAATACTCATGAAAAAGATAAATGCACAAATTCCCTTAATCTTAAAAAATTTGTTCATGACCCCTTTAAATAAACAACCCATAAACTCTGGAATTCCGCATTTAATCAAAATATTTGCTAGTACAAAAAACGGAAACAAAGAAGGGAATACATTATTCTTAAAAACGTTTAAAGAAAAATTTACTGAATTTAAAATACTTTCAGAAGCCGTTAAAATCTTAAATAAAGTAAATATTAAAATTCCCATAATAATTACACTTACTATTCTGCGCATAATTTCACCTACTATTAAATAAATCTATTAAAGAAAGGATGTATATATGAAAAAATTATTTAAAACCGCAAAAGAATATATCAAACAGTACTATAAAATTATTATCATTTATATAGTAATTTTAGCTTTATTTTTAGTTAAATTTCCTTATTATATCTCTGCTCCGGGTGGTCTAATAAACACAAATGATAAAATAAAAACTCAAGATAACTTTAAATTTAAAGGAAGTTTAAATATGGCCTACGTTTCGGAAATTCATGCTACTATCCCAACTTTAATATTTTCCGTCTTTAATAAAGATTGGGATGTAGAAAAAGAAACAGAAGTTAAAAACGATAACGAAACCATTGAAGAAAAAAATTACCGTAATAAAATGCTTTTAGAAGAAGCTAATGACATATCTCTTTTAGTTGCCTATAAACACTCTGACATAGATTATAGTATTACTAACAATAAAGTATATGTCACTTATATCGATGAAATGGCTGAAACAAACTTAAAAATAGGTGATCAAATCATAAAAGTGGATAACAAAGAAATTAAAGATAAAAACTCTCTGTTTGAATATATTTCTACAAAAAATATAAATGATAAAATCACCCTAGAAGTAATCGATATAAAAGGAGATAAAAAAATAAGAAAAGCCAAATTAATAAATGTTTTAGATACCCCAAAAGTAGGCGCTGTAATTACTGAAACATTTGACATCAATTCAGATAAACAAATAACCTTTAACTTTAAGGAAACAGAATCTGGCTCATCAGGTGGCCTTATGATGACTTTAACCATATATGGTCATTTAAATCAAATAGATTTGACAAACGGAAAAACTGTAGTAGGCACTGGTACTATTGATATAAATGGAAACGTCGGTGAAATTAGTGGTATTAAATATAAACTAATAGGAGCCGTTAATAAAAATGCCGACGTTTTCCTAGTCCCAAAAGGCGACAATTATAAAGAAGCAAAAAAAATAAAAAACGAAAGAGGCTATAAAATAGACTTAGTCCCTGTCGCAACTTTTGAAGAAGCTCTAAATTATTTAAAAAGCAGATAGAAGCCTTAAAAAAATCTTTCAAAATTTGAAAGATTTTTCTATACTCATATCTGTAAATTTGTTGAAACATAAGTGTTTAAATGTTATAATATAACCAAAAAATGGAAGTGATTAAAAATGGAAAGAAAAAATGTTGATATAGAAAAAGTAACTCCAATGATGAAACAGTATTTAGAAATAAAAAATCAAAACGAGGACCTAATCATATTTTTTAGATTAGGCGATTTTTATGAAATGTTTTTTGATGATGCTATCAAAGTATCGCATGAATTAGAACTAACTTTAACAGGAAAATCAGCCGGATTAGAAGAAAGAATTCCCATGTGTGGAATACCGTATCACGCTGCAGGCACATATATTGATAAACTAATTGAAAACGGTCATAAAATAGGTATCGTTGAACAATTAGAAGATCCTAAAAATGTTAAAGGTATTGTCAAAAGAGGTATTGTTCAAATAATAAGTTCCGGAACTATTATGGATACAGATGCCTTAAAAGCCGGTGATTCTAATTTTATAGCTTCAGTCACTGACTTTCATCATGGCTATGCCATAAGCTATGCCGATGTATCAACCGGTGAAATTTATGCCTTTCTTTTAGAACATAATCCTACTAAACTAGTATCTGAAATCGTCAATTTGTCTATTAAAGAAGTAATCTTTGATAGTAAAACTGATAAAAGCGTTTGTGAAATCTTAAAAACCCAATTCCACATCACCATAACTATCACCGATGAAAAAACTGATGAATATTCATATGTATATAAAGACATAATCGACCAAAGATATATAAATTCAGTCAAACACTTATTATCTTACATAATCCATAATCAAAAAAGAGATTTATCTCATCTGCAAAAATTAGAAATTAAAGAAGCAAAAAATTACTTAAAAATGGACATCCAGACCAAAAGAAACTTAGAATTAACCGAAACCATCAGATTAAAACAAAAAAACTATTCTTTATTATGGCTTTTAGATAAAACCAAAACAGCAATGGGGGCGAGATTACTTAAAAGCTACCTTTTAAACCCTTTAATAAATAAAAGCGAAATCGAAAAACGTCACGATATAGTCGAAACTCTCCTAAAAGAATTCATCTTAAAAAGTGACTTAGAAAAATATTTAACTGAAGTCTATGATTTAGAAAGACTAAGTGGAAAAATCGCCTTTGGTAACGCCAATGGTAAAGATTTGCTTCAATTAAAATCATCATTAAAAGTTTTACCAAAAATAAAAGAAATTTTATCTAAAATAAATTATCAAAAACAAATAAATGACTTTGAAAATCTATATGACCTTTTAGAAAAATCCATCTACGAAAATCCCCCTGTTACCATTAAAGAAGGATACTTAATTAAAGAAGGATATAGTAATGAGCTAGATGAACTAAAGGCTCTAAGAAAAGGGGGGAAAGATTTTGTAGCTAAATTCGAACAAGAAGAAAGAGAAAAAACAGGCATCAAAAACCTAAAAGTTGGCTATAATCGAGTCTTTGGATATTATATTGAAATATCTAAAGGAAATACAAATTTAGTAAAAGAAGATTGGGGCTATCAAAGAAAACAAACTTTAGCTAACGCAGAAAGATATATAAGCCCTGTCCTTAAAGAAAAAGAAGCTTTAATTCTAAACGCCGAAGAAAAAATCATTAATTTAGAATATGACCTTTTCTGCACCGTCAAAGATGAAGTAAAAACCTATATTCCAAAACTCCAAGAAACTGCTAAAATTATAAGTGAAATAGATGTTTTAACATCATTTGCTACTATAGCCGAAGAAAATAATTATATAAGACCAGAAATAACTGAAAATGAAATATATATCGAAGCCTCTCGTCATCCAGTCGTTGAAAAAGTCATTAAAAGCGAATTTGTCACCAATGATATTATTATGGATAAAAATACAAATATATTACTAATAACCGGACCAAATATGGCTGGAAAATCAACCTATATGCGACAAATGGCCATCATTGCCATTATGAATCAAATTGGTTCATTTGTCCCTGCTACCACCGCTAAACTGCCAATATTTGATGCCATATATACTAGAATTGGCGCCTCTGATGACTTAGTAAGTGGAGAGTCAACCTTTATGGTCGAAATGACCGAAGCAGCTAATGCCATTACAAATGCCACTGATAAAAGTTTACTCCTATTTGATGAATTAGGTAGGGGAACTGCCACCTTTGACGGTATGGCCCTCGCCCAAAGCATAATAGAATATATTCATCAAAACATTAAAGGCAAAACCTTTTTCTCTACTCACTATCACGAACTCACTGACCTAGATAAAACACTAAAACATTTAAAAAACATTCACGTATCCGCTTACGAAGAAGAAGGCAAAATAACCTTTCTTCATAAAATCAAAGAGGGTAGTGTCGATAAAAGTTACGGTATTCATGTCGCCAAACTCGCTAATCTTCCAGAAAGCGTTATAAAAAGAGCCGATGAAATTCTAAAAGTCTACGAAGACAAAGAAAATAAACGCGATGTCAAAATCCAAGAAGCTCTCCCTATAGATGAGTTAATGCCTCAAAAATCAAAAGTAGAAAAACAATTAGAAAAAATAGATCCTCTAGAAATCACCCCTATAGAAGCCTTAAATATTCTTTATAAATTAAAAAATGAAATTAAATAATTCACACTTGCTTGACACAGTTCATAAAATCACTATATACAAAAATAAAAAAATTTGCTATAGTTAATATTACCCAAAAAATAGTTAAGCTTAAACTTTAACGTAAAGAAACATTAAACAATGTTTCTTTTGCGTCCTAAAATTATTGTTATTAAGACTATTTTTTGATATAATTTAGATAATAGGAAAGCGTGATAATATGAATAAAAAGGGGCAAGCATTAGTAGAATTCATACTTATATTACCAGTTTTGCTATTAATATTAATGGCTATGATAGATATTGGTAATATTTTTTTGAAAAAATATGAACTAGAAAATAGTTTAGAAACAGTCACTGAACTTTATCAAAATAGCGATGCAAATAATCTAGGTGTTTTTCTAGCTAAAGAAAACCTTACCTTAGACGATAAAACATTAAATGGTATGACCACTTTAACCTTAAAACAAACCGTCCAAATAAATGCCCCACTATTAAATAATGTTCTAGGTAAAAACTATGAAATAACCACATCTAAAACATTCTATGAAAATCTAGGAGGCCTAGAAGGTGAATAACAAAGGACAGTCATTAATAATATTCGTTTTAATATTACCAGTTCTATTACTATTAATCACTTTAGTATTTGAAATTGGAAATCTAAATTATAGTGTAAATAAATATAAAAAAGAAATTAAAAGAACCATTGAATATGGTTTAAATAACATAGAAAAAGACAATTTAGAAGAAATATTAACCAATCTTTTAAAATCTAATATCAAAGGACAAATCAATATTGAAATAAATAATCAAAAAATAAAAATAAATGTCAAAGATAAAATTTTATTTAAAAATAAGTTTGATATAAATATTACCTATATTGGTTATAAAGAAAATAATAAAATAATCATAAAACAAGAATAGAGGGATAAACATGGCCATAAAACAAGCAAAAGTAATCACTGTAACATCAGTCAAAGGTGGAACTGGAAAAAGTACTACCACGCTCGCCCTTGCTGGCATTCTTTCTAATAAAAAAATAAAAACGATCATCATTGATATGGACCTTCAAGCCGGCGTCATAGCCGCCTCATTAAATCTAAAAAATCAAAAAGATTTATATACCTTAGTTAACGATTACATGAATCATAGTCTAAAAGACATTGATAATTATATTACAAAATATAACGATTATATTGATGTCCTTCCAGCCCCTAAAGATCCAAGAAGTGTTGGAAAAATAAATTCTCAATATATTGATATAATTCTAAAAAAACTAAAATATAAATATGATTGTATCTTAATTGATACCAATCATGTTATCGATAACATAAACTTAAAAACATTCGATAATAGTGACGAAATAATATATATTATCACAAGTGACCTCATGGATTTAAAAAACATGAAAACCATGCTTGCTATTTATAAAGACATGAATGTTACCAAATATACCATTGTTTTAAACGAAGCCCTTTCTAAAAATCATTTAAGTACTTATGAAATAAAAACATTTTTAGATAAAGAAGTAAGCTTTATCCTTCCAGCAACTTCTTATACTAAAAATGTCAAAAAAATGATTATGGAAGGAAAAATCATCACCTTAGAAAAAAACATAAAAAAAGACAAAACTGCAATAATTTTAACTAAATTATTAGATAAATTACTAAAATAAAGGAGGAAAACCATGGAAACCAAACGTTTTGTCGATGAATTCGCTCCATCAGCCGAACAAAACTTAATGGAAGAAACAAATGATTATAATGAATTTCCGAATAAAGTTTTATTAGACGAACTTAGAAATAAAATAATTCAAAATATCATCGATAATAAAAGCAAAACAAAAGAAAACATGAAAGACTTCGTCAAAGACGAAATCAATAAATCCGTTGAAGGTTATGATCTTCCAAACGAACAGTTAAGTTATATTTATAATTTGATTGATAACGAAGTAAACGGCTATGGCCCTTTAACTGAGCTTTTAAAAGATAAAGAACTAACCGAAATCATGGTTAATTCCCCAAATGAAATATATATTGAATTAGATGGTAAAGTTATCAAAGACGATAGTGTTAGTTTTATAAACGATGACCACATTGTAAGAGTAGTTCAAAGACTTATTCAGCCAATTGGTAAAACCATTGATATAGCCCATCCAATGGTCGATGCTAGACTAGAAGATGGTTCAAGATTAAATGCCATCTTACCACCACTTTCTTTAAATGGACCAGTAGTAACCATTAGAAAATTTAAAAGTGAACTAGCCAACATCGAAGATTTGCTTAGAAGTGGAACCTTAACCCCATATATGGCTAGATTCTTAGAAGCCTGTGTGCATGCTAAATTAAACATTCTAGTTGTTGGTGGTACTGGGGCAGGTAAAACAACCTTATTAAACGTTTTATCATCATTTTGTGACCCAAACGATAGAATAATTACAATTGAAGATGCTGCTGAATTAAAACTTAAACAAGACCATGTAATTTCATTAGAAACAAGAACAACTAACTACGAAGGCGAAGGCGCTATCACCATTAGAGATTTAGTCATAAATTCACTTAGAATGAGACCAGATCGAATAATTGTTGGTGAAGTCAGAGGAAAAGAAGCCTTCGATATGCTTCAGGCCATGAATACTGGTCACGAAGGATCAATGACTACCATGCATGCCAATGGCCCAGAAGATGCCCTAAATAGATTAGAAACAATGGTCTTAATGAATGGAGTTGAAATCCCAGTTACTGCCATTAGAGAATACATAGAAAGTGCTATCCAAATAGTCGTTCAAGTATCAAGGTTATCTGACGGAAGAAGAAGAGTAACCAGTATCAACGAAATCATTGGCCTTGAAAACGGCGAAATCAAACAAAAAGAAATCTTTAAATTTAGACAAACTGGCGTCCTTAAAAATGGCGACGTCGATGGAGAATTTTTACTCCATAAATATATTCCAAAAGTTTACAATAAAATAAAAGCTAAAGGTATTGATGATTTAAAAGATATCTTTGGGAAATAAGGAGGTGACTAAAGATGAATGGAAATTTCGATATCAATAGCGTAGATAAACCAACAAACCAAGACATTACTATCGTATTTACCCCATCTTTAAATGTTACCTCTTATACATACCAAATACTTAAAAACAATATCCCAATATATACTAAAAATATTCAAGCAAACATAAGTGAAACTATATACCTAACAGATACTGGTATCTATCAAATATCCGTTAAAACAAATCTTTTAAACGGTCTTACAGATACCATTAATAGTGGACAGTATATTATTGATAAGGAAAAACCAACAATAACCGTAAATCAAGATAAAATAATTACCAAACCTTCAAATAATAAGGATATAGTATCATGTGAAGCCACTGATAACTATAGTAAAAACTTAAATTCAAAAATAACCACTAACATAGACACTTTAACCTTAAATAAACCTGGTAATTACACATATACATGTACTGTCCAAGACGAAGCCGGAAATACTTCAAGTGCCAGTTCTTTAATCTATGTAGAATCACATAACACATCAATATATATTATTCAGTATACTTGTCTAATTATTGCTTTTTTATTAATTATTAGAATAACAAAACTTTTTAAAGTATTAAAATTAGACCAAAGACTAGAACCTTATATCATTAAACCATTAAAAAGTGATACGATAAGTACTTCAGAAAAACTAAAAACACTCTATCAAAAATTTCTAGAAATGTTTACTAAATATCTAAAAAAATCAGTCTTTGCTAGTAAATATGCTAAGAAACTAGAAAAATATACCTCAGTAAGTTCTACCTATAAAACTGGATATGACATATTAAGCGGTAAAATCATCATTGCCTGCTTGTTCACATTAATGGCTATAATCATCAAAGCATTCCAGTTCAAAATCTTAGGTAGCGCAGAAACATTAGGAGTATTTATATTAGGTTTCTTTGTTTTAGATATTTATCTTTTTGCTAAATATAAAGTCTTTAGATGGAACTTAGAAAGCGACTTTATTGCCGCTATCACCATCATGAATAACTCTTTTAAATCAGGTAGATCCATCACTCAAGCCATTGAAATTGTCTCGTCAGAAGTAGGAGGAACCATCGGAAATGAATTCAAAAGAATGAATCTAGAATTATTATATGGTCTAGACATAAGTCAAGTTTTTAAAAGATTTTCTGAAAGAGTCAAACTAGAAGAAGCCGCTTATTTAACAGCCTCACTAACTATATTAAATAAAACCGGTGGTGACATTATTAAAGTATTCTCATCAATAGAAAGAAGTCTTTTTGATAAACGTAAACTTAGACTAGAATTAAAAAGCTTAACTAGTGGTAGTAGAATCATTGTCTATGTGTTACTAGGAATTCCATTTTTCTTTATTTTAGTAATTAGTCTTATAAATCCAGGATACTTTTTACCTTTTATAACCACTGATATTGGCAGATTACTCTTGATATTTATGATAATTTACTATATAATTTTTGTGGTAGTAGTTAGAAAAATAATGAAGGTGGTGATTTAATGGAAGAAAAAGCCAAATTCATTGAAAAAATTTACAGTAAAAAAGATTTAAATGAAATTAATAAACAATTAAATTTTTTAGGTAAAGAAACTAAATATACTGTAACAACTTTTTGTCTGACCAGAATAATCATCACTGCCATAGTCTTCATTTTAACCATTGCCTTTATGGATAGCGGCTATATATACGCTCCATTTGTCGCTATCGCATGTTACTATCTTTTCTATTATTTTAACATAACAAAAAAAATAAAAGAAAGAAATAGACATTTAGAACACGAAGCTTTATATTTCTTTGAAATATTAACTCTTACTTTAGAATCAGGAAGAAATTTAGAAAACGCTTTAATAGTAACATGTGATAACGTAGAATCAGAAATATCGGATGAATTTAAAAAAGCCTTAGATGAAATAAATTATGGTAAATCTCTAATTGAAGCTTTAAGTGACTTAAAAAAACAAATATCATCAGATATAATTGGTAACATAATATTAAATATAATTCAAACAAATAGGTTCGGAAATAGTATATTAGATACTCTTTATAATGAAGTTGATTTTCTAAGAGAAAAAGAATTATTAACAGCTAAAGAAAAAATCAACAAAATACCAAACAAAGTCAGTATTATTTCAGTTTTATTCATAGTTCCATTAATACTAATATTAATACTCGGACCATATTTAATTGAATTTATTAGTTAGGAGGAACATCTTATGTATTATTTTATTGGGATAAAAGGAACTGGCATGAGTGCACTTGCATGTCTTTTAAAAGACTTAGGTTATGAAGTTAAAGGAAGTGACATTGAAACCCATTTTTTCACTGAAAAAGGTTTAAATGAAAGAAATATTGAAATTTTACCTTATAATGAAAATAATATAACCAAAGATATGATTATCGTTAAAGGTAATGTCATAAAAGATGATCATGAAGAATATCAAAAAGCCAAAGAACTAGACTTAAAAATCTATACATATCAAGAAATGATTGCCAAACTTACCAAAATGTTCATGACCATCACAGTAGCTGGCTGTCACGGAAAAACAACTACATCTACAATGGCATATCAAGTATTAAACGCCCTTAAAGGAGCTAATTGTCTAATTGGTGATGGCACAGGAAAAGCTGGTAGAGAAAATAAATATTTCGTCTTAGAAGCTTGTGAATATCAAAGACATTTTCTCGCATACACTCCATACTACGCTATAATAACCAATATTGAATTAGATCATGTTGACTATTATAAAGATATTGACGATGTTATTGATGCTTATACAGAATATGCCAATAATGCCGAAAAAATGGTCATTGCTTGCGGTGACGATCCTTATACCCATAGCTTAGAAGTGAATAAACCTATCTTTTACTATGGACTAGATGATGATAATGATATTATTGCCAAGGACGTTGAATACACTGAAAAAGGCGTTACTTTTGATGTATTTGTTGAAGATAATTACTATGGACACTTTGATCTTCCAATATATGGCAAACACATGCTTTTAGATGCTTTAGCTGTCATTAGCTTAGCTTATTATGAAAGACTTGAAGCCAAAGAAGTATCTAAAGTCTTAAAAGAATTTCATGCCGCAAGACGTAGATTTAATGAAACAATAGTTGGAACCAATGTCCTTATTGATGATTATGCTCATCATCCAACTGAATTAAAATGTACAATTAAATCAGCTAAACAAAAATATCCTAATAAAAAATTAGTTGTTATCTGGGGACCACATACATATTCAAGAACCAAAGCTTTTAAAGACGATTATATTGAAATACTAAAAACTGTAGATAAAGCTTATATCATGGACATATATGCCGCAAGAGAAAAACAAGGCGACATCGATATCGATATTAACGATATCATCAAAGCCATTCCAAATGCCGAGCACATCTCTCAAAACGAAGTAGATAAATTATTACAATATCAAGACTCTGTATTACTTTTTATGAGTCCAAATGATTTAACAAACTTTGAACAAGATTATATAAATAAAGCTAACCTAGATTAATCTAGGTTTTTTCTAAAAAACTTTAAAATTAGCTAAAAAAATGATAATATAAAAAAGAAACCAAAAGGGGGAAAATATGTTTGAACGCCTAGAATTTTTAATTGGAAACAAAATAAATATATTAAAAAATAAAACAGTTATGGTAATTGGCCTTGGTGGAGTAGGAGGTCATGCCTTTGAAACCCTAGTAAGAAGTGGTATTCAAAATATTATCATCATCGATAATGATAAAATAGATATTACAAATCTAAATAGACAAACACTTGCCTTTCAAGACACTATCGGTAAATATAAAGTAGATGTAGCTCAAAATAAAGCTCATAGCATCAATCCAAACTGTCAAATAAAAAAAGAAAAAATTTTTTTAAGCGAAGAGAACATTGAAGAAGTATTTAACCAAAAAATTGACTTTATCATAGATGCAATAGATACCATAAAGACAAAAAAACTAATTATTAAAAAATGTTTAAAAGAAAAAATACCATTCATATCAGTCATGGGTACAGGAAATAAAATGCATCCAGAACTTTTAAAAATAACTGATATAAGAAAAACTGAATATGACCCCATTGCTAAAATAATTAGAAAAATGGTCAAAGAAGAAAAAATCAAAGGTAAAATACCAGTCATATTTTCTAAAGAAGAGCCATTAATAAAAAATAAACTAGGCTCAAACGCCTTCGTTCCAGCTACTGCTGGACTTTTAGCCGCAAGCTATGTCATAAATAATTTGTTGGAGGAAAAACATGAATAATCAAATATTAAAAATAATAAGCAGTTTAAAAGGAAGCTTATTAGGTATCGGCTTAGAAGAAGATATATTACTAGATGCCATTGAAAATAATGAAAATATTCAAACATGTTACCTTTTAACTCCTAAAAACTCAAACAATAAAAAATTTAATCTAACTAAACGTGGTAGAAATAAAAAAATAAATATTAAAAAGGTAAGAAAACACTTTAAAAAGAAATCATTAAATAACATTATTTGTAATTATAAAGCAATTAAACAGTTCCAAAAATCCTTTATTCCAAATAGTGTATATCTAAATAATAGGGACCTTTATATTTATGGAAGTAAAGAAGATATAAAACTTTTAAAACAAAAATACCAAAGATATACAAAGAATATAGAAATCATCCATACAGATGAAGGAAATATTCTAAAAGTAAATAACAAAAACACCAAAACAAATTTTTTCAAAGACACTTTTTATAAAATAAAAGATACCACATCTGAAATATTAGATATTTTAACTGATTTATTAATCAATTAGGAGGAATAAATATGAATCAAAATATTGAAATACAAATACCAACCTTAGAATATTTAGAAAATTTTAATTTAATAAAAAGCAAACAAACTGTAAATTTATTAAAAAATTATGATGAATATTGGATTAATAAACCTTCTTCTTTTAATAATAGTTTTTACTCAAAAATAAATCATATAGGTCAAATAGACACTAGTAAAATAACATCATATTGTGGTGTAAGGCCAATCATAACAAGTCCAAATTTAGAAAAAATCATCTTGAATAACAAAATAACTAAAAACATCAACACAATCGAATTTGGTTTATGGTATACACCAATAAATAAATCAGTAAAAAACAAATTAACCATTGAATATAATCAAAATACTAAATCATGGTCTCTCGCTAACACCAATCAATATCAAATAGCGCCCATAACTTGGTATTATAATGAAATAGAAAATTTGCTACTGTCACAGAAAATACTATTTTATTCACCAATCCTTTTCAAACAAAACTTTAGTTTTCAAGGTGATTTTCAAAAAACAGACTTATATGCTATATTAAATAGTAGTTTTATCAAAGAAAAATTAACTACTCAAGCACCAAAAATTTATTCTTTACATATTTAAAAAATAATAAAAAAAGGCAAATATTTTCGTTGACAAAAAATACTTTATGTGTTAACTTATTAGTAGACACGAAAAAGTGTTTTTTATTTGAAAAAAAGGTGAGGTTGTATGGCAAAAAATAAAAAAGAAAAAACAAAAGAAAAAAAGAAATTTTTAGGTGGTCTTAGAGGCGAATTCAAAGAAGTAAGATGGCCAAAGAAAAAAGAAATGTTCAAATATTCAATTGCAGTATTAATATGTATTATAGTATTCGCATTATTCTTTATCTTATCAGACGTTATTATTGCATTTGTAAGAACATTATTGGAGGGGTAATTAATGGAAAAACAGTGGTATGTCGTAAACACATATTCAGGACATGAAAACAAAGTAAAAGAAAAATTAGAAATGCGTGCCAGTTCGATGGGCATGGAGGATTACATTTTAAGAGTTGTAGTCCCAGAAGAAACAGTCATTGATAATAACGGAAAAGAAAAAAAAGTCAAACTTTTCCCAGGATATATTTTAGTTGAAATGATAATGACTGATGAAGCTTGGTTTATTGTCAGAAATACCCCAGGAGTTACTGGATTTATCGGTTCATCTGGTAAAGGAGCCAAACCATTCCCACTAACACCAGCCGAAGTAGATAAAATCTTAGGTTCAATGGGCATGAGTAGATTAGATGCGGAAAATGATTTAAAAGAGGGAGAAAAAGTAAAAGTTATCTCTGGACCATTCGAAGGTATGTATGGCGTTATTAAATCAGTTAACCTAAAAGATGCCAAATTAGAAGTTTCTATCGACTTATTTGGACAAGAAACTATCGTTGAACTTGAATTATCACAAATTTCAAAAGCATAATTAAACACATAATGCAATATAATTATTTACATTTATACATAAATGTGCTATTATTAATACGCTATATTATTTTTTAATATAGAAAGTGGGAGATTACCAATTGACATGCGGATAATCATTGGAACCACCCACGAAAAAAATTATAGGAGGTGTTTTTCGTGGCAAAAGATGCAGTTAAAAAAATTAAAATTCAAATCGCAGCCGGAAAAGCAACACCAGCTCCACCAGTTGGTACAGCTTTAGGACCTGCAGGAATTAACTTAGGAGATTTTTGTAATCAGTTTAATGAAGCAACCAGAGATAAAATGGGAGATATTCTTCCAGTTGAAATAACTGTTAATGAAGATAGAAGCTTTAGCTTCGTAGTTAAAACTCCACCAGCAGCTTTCTTAATTAAAAAAGCTTGCGGAATCAAGAAAGGTTCAGTTAATGGTAAAAATGAAACTGTCGCAACCCTTTCTAAAGACAAACTCAGAGAAATAGCTGAAACAAAACTTCCAGATTTAAACTGCTATACCGTAGATGAAGCAATGAAAATCATCGAAGGTACAGCTCGAAATATGGGCGTTAAAGTTGAAGAATAATAAATGAAATTAATTTAAAATCACTTTTATTAAAGAATTTAACCCATGCTATGTGGGAGGAATAATCCGCAAAAACCACAAGGAGGTAAATATGAAAAAAGGTAAAAAATATTTAGAAAAAGCTGAAAAATTTGATAAAAATAAGCTTTACACTAAAGAAGAAGCTATTAAATTAGTAAAAGAAACTTCTTATGCTTCTTTTGATGCCTCAGTTGAAGTAGCTATGCACTTAAACTTAGATACTAAAAAAGCTGATCAACAATTAAGAGGCGCTATAGTTTTACCAAAAGGTACTGGAAAAACTAAAAAAGTATTAGTAATCGCTAAAGGTGACGCTGCCAAAGCCGCTAAAGAAGCTGGCGCAGATTATGTTGGTGATACAGACATGATTGAAAAAATCAGTAAAGAAAATTGGTTTGATTTCGATACATTAATCGCTACACCAGACATGATGCCTGCCTTAGGTAAAATCGGACGTATCTTAGGACCAAAAGGCTTAATGCCAAATCCTAAAACAGGAACAGTTACTATGGATACTAAAAAAGCCGTTGAAGAAGTTAAAAAAGGCCGCGTTGAATACCGTACAGACTCATTTGGTAACGTTCACGCTTTAATTGGTAAAGTTTCATTTAGTGATGAAGATTTATTAGAAAACTTAAAAACCTTTGTTACTTTAATTATCAAATCTAAACCAAGTGTTGTTAAAGGAACTTATGTTAAAAACATTTCTTTATCATCAACTATGGGACCTGGTATTAAAGTAGATGTAGCAAGTTTTGACAAATAATCAAAGCTATGTTATAATGAATTCGTAAATTTAATTATGCCGTAGACAGTAGGTGCTAAAAGCTTAATTTCCTACCGAGACATTGTAATAAAGTCTTTTAGCTCTGGCATAATACCCAGGGCTTTTTTAAAACGGCAAACAGAAAGAGAGGTGCTAAAAGTTGGCTAATCAAAAAATCTTAGACAAAAAGCAACAAATCATTGACGAAATCGCTGAAAAAACAAAAAATGCTAAAGGAATGGTTTTGTTTGAATATCAAGGATTAACCGTAGATGAGACGAATGAGCTTAGAAGAATCTTAAAAGATACAGATTCAGAATTCAAAATCTATAAAAATACTTTAGTTAAAAGAGCTTTCGACTCGCTAAAACTTGATTTTAACGATGACTTAAAAGGCCCAAAAGCAATGGCTTTCGGAACAGATGCAATAGCTCCAGTCAAAGCATTATATGACTTTGCTAAAAAGCATCCAGCCTTAGTAGTTAAAACTGGTTTAATTGAAGGTGAAAAAACTGATGAAGCAAAACTATCAGAATTATCAAAATTGCCATCAAGAGATGGACTACTTACAATGCTTGCAAGTGGACTTATTTATCCGCTTAAAAGCCTATCTATATGCTTAGATTTATATAGACAAGATTTAGAAAAAGAAAATAATTAGAAAGGAATGATTTAAATGGCAAAAATTAATAAAGATGAATTTATCGCTAGTTTAAAAGAAATGTCTATGCTTGAAGTTATGGAATTAGTAGACGCTATGAAGGAGGAATTTGGTGTTGACCCATCTGCAGTAGCTGTTGCTGCCGCACCTGCTCAAACTGAAGAAGCAGCTGGACCATCAACTGTTACAGTTACTTTAACATCAGCTGGACCTAACAAATTACCAGTTATCAAATTAATCAAAGAAGTTACTGGTTTAGGATTAAAAGAAGCTAAAGATATCGCTGATAACGGTGGAGCAATCAAAGAAAATATTCCTACTTCAGAAGCAGATGAATTAAAAGCAAAATTCGAAGAAGCTGGCGCAACTGTTGAAGTTAAATAAATAAATTAAAAGAGCCTGCACTATCAAAAATAGTGTGGGCTTTACCCATTATTACAAGGAGAAGAAAATGTCACATTATTTTACAAATGATAACGTAAAAAGTAACAAACAAAAAATAAATGTTATTATAAAAGATACAAAACTATCCTTTATCACCGATAATGGGATATTTTCAAAAAAAGGCTTAGACTTTGGTACTAGGACTTTGCTTGAAAATATTGACCTCCAAAATATCAAAGGTGATGTTTTAGATTTTGGTTGTGGCTATGGTCCAATTGGAATTTATTTAAAAAAAACCACCAATGCCTCTATCGATATGATTGATATAAATAAAAGAGCCATCAATCTAGCTAAAGAAAATGCTCGTTTAAATAATGTTAATGTAAATATCTTTGAAAGTAACATCTATGAAAATGTTACTAAAAAATATGATTTTATTATCACAAACCCACCAATTAGAGTAGGCAAAAAAATACTTTATACTATATTATTTGAAGCTCAAAACTATTTAAAAGAAAATGGCGAACTTTGGCTTGTTATAAATAAAAATGGAGGAGCCAAAACAGTTCTAAGTGACTTACAAAAATACTATGATGTAACTGTCATCAAAAAAAATAAAGGTTTTTTCATAATATGTGCTAAAAATCGTTGACTTTTGAGGGTAAAACCTTTATAATTATAAATTGGCGACATGTACTCTTAAAGGTGCATGAAAAATCTAAAAAACTAGTTTATAGGGGTGAAATACTTGGCATACAAAATACAAAAAATCAATGAAAAAAGAGAGAGAAGAAATTACGGCAAAACAAAAAACAAAGTTGAATTAAATAACTTGCTAGAAATTCAAAAAGATTCATACAATTGGTTCATACAAGAAGGCATCAAAGAAGTATTTGATGATATTTTTCCAGTGGAAAGTTTCACTGGTAATTTGTCTTTAGAATTTGGTGACTATAGTTTCGATGAACCAAGACATACCATTAAACAGTGTAAAGAACGCTATACTACTTATGCTGCGCCACTAAAAGTAGAAGCAAGACTTTTCAATGTTGAAACCGGTGAAGTTAAAGAACAAGAAATCTATTTAGGCGACATGCCAATCATGACCGATAGCGGAGCCTTCATCGTCAATGGTGCCGAGCGTGTTATCGTATCACAATTAGTTCGTTCACCTTCTGTTTATTTCGGTAAAGAAGTAGATAAGAAAAACGGAAAAATTACCGTTGGAGCCCAAATAATTCCAACTAGAGGTACTTGGCTTGAATTCGAAACAGATGCTAGAGATATTATCTATGTTCGTATTGATAGAACAAGAAAAGTTCCTATCACAACCTTGCTTAGAGCTATTGGCTTATCTAGTGATAGTGATATCCTAGATCTATTTGGTGAAAACGATTATCTAATTAAAACAATTGAAAAAGACACAAATAAAAATACCGATGAAGCATTAATCGACATTCACTCAAAGCTAAGGCCAGGAGAACCTAGTACCTTAGAAAGTGCGAAGAACCAATTAATTACTAGATTTTTCGATGCTTTCAGATATGACTTAGCCAAAGTAGGTCGTTATAAATTCAATAAAAAACTAAACATTGTTGATAGACTTCTAGGTACTAAATTAGCTGAAGATATCAAAGTAGATGGTGAAATCATTGCCAAAAATGGTGATGTTATCACTAAAGAAATATTAAATAAATTAAAACCTATTTTCCAAAACGGTTACGGAAAAAAAGAAGCCTTAATCAATAATGAATTAGACTCTTATGGAACTGTTCAAATCATTAAAGTTTACTCAAAAACAAACCCAGATAAAATCGTTAAAGTAATTGGTAATGACCAAGATCTTGACATCAAACGTTTAACAGTATCTGATATCTATGCCTCATTATCATATTATTTAAACCTTTTAGATGGAATTGGTTCATTTGATGAAATTGACCACTTATCAAATAGACGTGTTAGACAAGTAGGCGAACTATTACAAAATCAATTTAGAATCGGTATTAGCCGAATTGAAAGAATGATTAGAGATAGAATGAGTACCCAAGATATCTCAGAAGTCACTCCAAAAAGCCTAATCAACATAAGACCACTTACAGCTGCTATTAAAGAATTTTTTGGCTCATCACAGTTATCACAGTTCATGGACCAAATCAATCCAATTGCCGAACTAACCCATAAAAGAAGATTATCTTCTCTAGGGCCAGGCGGATTATCAAAAGATAGAGCTGGTATGGAAGTTCGTGACGTTAATCCATCACACTATGGTAGACTATGTCCAGTAGAATCTCCAGAAGGACCTAACATTGGATTAATAACTTCTTTAGCAAGCTACGCTAAAGTAAACGAATATGGTTTTATAATGACACCATATAGAAAAGTCGAAAATAGTAAATTAACTGATGAAATCAAATATATGACTGCTGACGAAGAACTAGAATACTATATTGCTCCTGCAACCATCAAATCAGATGAAGAGGGTAACATATTAGAAGATAAAGTTCCTGTCAGATATCAAAACGATAACTTAATCATCGAAAAAGAAAAAATCGATTATGTCGATGTTTCACCACAACAAATTATCTCTATCACAACTTCTGGTATTCCATTCCTTGAACACGATGATGGTAAAAGAGCTTTAATGGGTGCGAACATGCAACGTCAAGCAATTCCATTACTAGAAGCAGAAGCACCTTATGTTGGAACTGGTATTGAAGCTATTGCTGCTAGAGATTCAGGCGTTGTAATATGTGCCAAAGCCGATGGTGTTGTAGACTATGTTGATGCTAGAAAAATAATCGTTAAAAATGCAAAAGGAACAGATACATATTACCTAGAAGGCTTTGAAAGAAGTAACATGGGTACGTGTTATCACCAAAAACCAATCGTCAGAAAAGGCGATAAGGTAAAAACAGGTGAAGTTATAGCTGATGGCCCATCAACTGACCAAGGTGAAATGGCCTTAGGTAAAAACCTAACTATTGCCTTCGTAAACTATGATGGTTATAACTATGAAGACGCTGTAATATTAAATGAAAGATTAGTCAATGATGATGTTTTCACATCTATTCACATAAAAGACTATGAAATAGAATGTAGAGATACAAAACTAGGGGCCGAAGAGTTTACAAGAGATATTCCAAATGTTTCAGAAGAAGCTCGTAAAAACCTAGATGAAAATGGTATTATTAGAATTGGTACTGAAGTAAAAGATGACGATATCCTAGTTGGTAAAGTTACCCCTAAAGGTATGGCAGAACTTACCTCAGAAGAAAAATTATTACATGCCATATTTGGTGAAAAAACAAGAGAAGTAAGAGATACCTCTCTAAGAGTCCAACACGGTGGTGGCGGTATCGTCCACGATGTACAAATCTTATCAAAAGAAGATAGCGACGAATTACCAGCTGGCGTAAGCAAAAAAGTTAGAGTATATATTGCTCAAAAACGTAAAATTGGTGTCGGCGATAAAATTTCAGGTCGTCACGGTAATAAAGGTGTTGTCTCATTAGTACTTCCAGAAGAAGATATGCCTTATGATAAAAACGGAAGAACCGTTGATATTTTACTTAACCCATTAGGTGTACCATCTCGTATGAATCTAGGACAAATCTTAGAATTACACTTAGGAATGGCCGCTAAAACATTAGGTATTCATGTGGCCACCCCAGTATTTGATGGCGCAACCAGAAACGAAATCATTAAAGCCTTAGAAGAAGCTGGCTTAGATAAAGATGGTAAAATGTGGTTATATGATGGCAGAACTGGCGAAAGATTCGATAATAGAATTAGTGTCGGTGTCATGTACATGATTAAACTAGACCACATGGTTGATGATAAATTGCACGCAAGATCTACCGGCCCATATTCATTAGTTACCCAACAACCTTTAGGTGGTAAAGCACAGTTTGGTGGACAACGTTTCGGTGAAATGGAAGTTTGGGCTCTATACGCTTATGGTGCTGCTCATATCTTACAAGAAATGATGACTGTAAAATCAGACGATGTAATTGGCCGTGTTAAAGTATATGAAGCCTTAGTCAAAGGTGAAGACTTGCCAAAACCTAGTGTGCCAGAAAGTTTCAGAGTAGTCATTAAAGAATTCCAAGCTCTAGGATTAGACATAACTGTTTTGGATAAAGACGGAAAATTCGTTGAGCTTAAAGAATTAGAAGAAGCTGAAAAAGATTCGTTTGTATCAGAAAGCGATTTAGAAAGTGAAATTCTAAAAGATAAAGCTGAAGCCGAAGCAAAACATATAGTTCCTAGCGAACTTGAAAATGAATTAGATGAATTTGAAGACAGCGCAGAAGAACAAGAACCAACAGATGAAGAATTAAAAAACTTGGAAGGGGAGGATAATTAATGGATGCAAATAGTTTTGAAGGAATAAGAATTGCCATTGCCTCACCAGAAAAAATACGTTCATGGTCTTATGGCGAAGTAAAAAAAGCCGAAACCATGAATTATAGAACATTAAAACCAGAACGTGATGGACTATTTTGTGAAAAAATATTCGGACCAACTAAGGACTTTGAATGTTCATGTGGAAAATATAAAAGATTAAGATATAAAAATATCATCTGTGACCGTTGTGGCGTCGAGGTTACTAAATCAAAAGTTAGACGTGAACGTATGGGACATATTGAACTAGCTACCCCAGTATCACACATTTGGTTTTTCAAAGGTGTACCTTCAAGAATGGGACTAGTTCTTGACATGTCACCAAGAGAGCTAGAAGAAGTTTTATATTTCGTTTCTTATGTAGTTTTAGATAAAGGCGACACCCCACTTGAAAAGAAACAGACTATTAGTGATAAAGAATATCGAAGCTACTATGAAAAATATGGAAACACCTTTAGAGTTGGTATGGGTGCTGAAGCAATTCAGGAATTATTAAAAGAAGTTGACTTAGAAAAAGAAGTAAACGAAATAAAAAAAGAAATCGCTGAAATAAAAGATACATCTAGCCAAAAACGTATTAGATTAATCAAAAGATTAGATGTCTTAGATGCTTTCTTAGAATCAGGAAATCGCCCTGAGTGGATGATTTTAACTGCTTTACCAGTAATTCCACCTGAGCTTAGACCAATGATTCAATTGGATGGTGGTAGATTTGCGACATCTGATTTAAATGATTTATATAGACGTGTTATTAATCGTAATAATAGATTAAAAAAATTAATTGATTTAGGAGCTCCTTCAATTATCATTCAAAATGAAAAAAGAATGTTACAAGAAGCTGTTGATGCTTTATTCGATAATGGAAGACGTGGCAAAAATATCACTGGACCTGGTAATAGACCATTAAAATCATTATCAAGTATGCTAAAAGGAAAACAAGGACGTTTTCGTCAAAACTTACTTGGTAAACGTGTTGACTATTCTGGACGTTCAGTTATCGTTGTAGGACCATCACTTAAAATGTATGAGTGTGGTATTCCAAAAGAAATGGCTCTAGAACTATTCAAACCTCACGTAATAAGTGGTTTAGTATCTAAAGAAATTGCCAGCAATATCAAAGCCGCAAAACGTATGATTGAAAATCAAGACGAACGTGTATGGGATATTGTTGAAGAAAAAATCAAGGAACACCCTGTTCTTCTTAACCGTGCTCCAACCTTACATAGACTTGGTATCCAAGCTTTCGAGCCAAAACTAATCGAAGGTAAGGCAATAAGACTTCACCCATTAGTATGTCCAGCCTTCAATGCTGACTTTGACGGTGACCAAATGGCTGTTCACGTACCAATCAGTGAAGAAGCTCAAGCTGAAGCAAGACTACTAATGTTAGGCGCAAATAACATCTTATCTCCAAAAGATGGCTCACCAATCGCAACTCCGGGACAAGATATGGTTTTAGGTAACTATTATCTAACCATGGAAAAAGCTGGCCTAGAAGGTGAAGGTAGAGTCTTCAGAAATTCAGATGATGTTATTATGGCCTATGAAAGAAGAGAAATTACTCTTCACACAAGAATTGCTTTACCGGTAAAATCATTCAGACATAAAATCTTCCCAGATAAATATATGGATAAATATTTAGTAACTACTCCAGGAAAAATCATATTCAATGAAGTTTTCCCAGATACTTTCCAATATATCAATGATAGTAGTGTGGATAATGCAGTTAAATGCACCCCAGCTAAATACTTCATTGATAAAGGCAAAAACATCAAGGAAGAAATAGAAAAAATGCCTTTAGTTAAAGCTTTAAATAAAGGCGCAATTGTCAGATTAATTGCTCAAATCTATAAACGCTATCATACAACTGAAACCTCAGTTATGCTTGATGCTATCAAAGATTTAGGATTTAAATATTCAACTTTATCTGGTATTAGTATCTCAATTGACGATATTAAAGAAAGTCCAATTAAAGGAGATATCATTAACGAAGCTAACAAAAAGATTGAGACAATTACTAAACAGTTTAAACGTGGTTTAATTACAGATAAAGAAAGATATGACAATGTTATTCAAACTTGGTTTGATGCCAAAGCTAAAATCTATGATGATTTAGATAAAAGATTAAAAGCTAATCCAGAATCTTCAATTACTATGATGATTGACTCAAAAGCCCGTGGTTCTATCGACCAGTATGGACAAATGGCTGGTATGAGAGGTATCATGAGTAAACCAAACGGTGACTACGTTGAAATTCCAATTTTATCATCTTTATCTGAAGGTGTTACCGTATCAGAATTCTTTACATCTACTCACGGAACTCGTAAAGGTGCTGTAGACACAGCCTTAAAAACAGCAGATGCTGGATACTTAACAAGAAGATTAGTCGACGTTGTTCAAGATGTCATCGTTAAAGAAGACGACTGTGGTACTGATCAAGGTGTAGTAGTAGAAGCATTCTATAATACTGATGGTACATTAATAGAATCATTAGAAGATAGAATTATTGGTAGATATACTAATAAAAAAATATTACATCCAGAAACCAAAGAAGTATTATTCGATAAAGATACATACATCACTGAACAAATTGCTGAAAAAATTGTTAAAGCCGGAATTACAAAAGTTCCAATTAGAAGTGTTTTAACATGTAAAACAGACCATGGTGTTTGCCGTAAATGTTATGGACGAAACTTAGCTACTGGTTCAGAAGTTGAACTTGGTGAAGCTGTTGGTATCATGGCTGCTCAGTCAATTGGTGAACCAGGTACACAGTTAACCATGAGAAACTTCAACACAGGTGGAGTTGCCGGTGGAGACGATATCACCCAAGGTCTGCCTCGTGTTACCGAAATTTTTGAAGCTAGAAACCCTAAAGGTAAAGCCACTATTTCAGAAATTAATGGTGTAGTATCTAAAATTGAAGAAGATAATGGCATATATAAAATTTATATTAAAAACGATGTTGAAACTCGTGAACACACCTCTAATTACGGTGCCAAATTAGCTGTAGAAAAAGGTGAAGAAGTTAAAGCTGGATGGAGACTTACTCATGGTGCTATTTCACCAAAAGAGTTGTTAGTTGTCACTGACCCTATAACTGTTCAAGAATATATATTATTTGAAATTCAAAAAGTATATCGTTCTCAAGGTGTTGACATTTCCGATAAACACGTGGAAATTATGGCTAGAAGAATGATTTCTAAAATTAGAATTATTGACTCAGGAGATTCATTATTCTTACCAGGAACTATGGTGAATATTAATAAATTTACTGAAGAAAACAAAAAATTAATCCTTGAAGGTAAACGACCTTCAACCGGAAAACCTGTATTACTTGGTATTACTAAAGCTTCCCTTGAAACAGAAAGTTTCCTATCAGCTGCATCATTCCAAGAAACAACCAGAATCTTAACTGACGCTGCTGTTCATGGAAAAGTAGACCACCTAACAGGTTTAAAAGAAAACGTTATTATTGGTAAATTAATCCCAGCCGGAACTGGTGCCAGAGAATATCGTGAAGCTGAATACTCTTTAGAAAACGAAATCTTAAATGAAGAGCCTTTAGAAGCTCTAGAACAAGAACTAATGGATTAGTTCTTGTTTTCTTATTACTTATTTACACTAACCACTGTTTATGCTATATTTAATAATAAGAGGTGATATTTTGTCTAATATTTTATATATAGAACTTATCATTAATAATAAGCATTATCATATTACTGATAATAATAAAATTGATTACATTGCTAGAATCATAAGAAATTGGCCTTTAAAAAGTTTTTCAAATCGTATACTAGATGGGGAAGAATATTTGATAAAAGTCGTAACAAATAATAAAGAAACAAATTACATAGGTAAAGGAAAATATCCAAAAGGATATATAACTTTAAAAAAAATAATAGGTGATAACAATGATTGAGTATTTAGAAAGAAGATTAAGCCCTGAAAAAACAATTCAAAATTATTTGCCTAAAATAATCCAAACATTTATTGAATATTATGGCGAAGAAAATAAAGATAATATCATAAATAAATTTCAAAATATTTTTTTAATATGTACACAAACGCCTAGTGGCTTAAAAAATAATTTATTTCATTTAAAACAAACATATGGTCAAGAATTAATAAAAATATTTTTTCAAAACATAAATTTTGACTATAATACAGAAAATGTTCAAAAATTTTTTGGTACTGAAAAGTTAATCCTTGAAAATCCCACACTTACTCCCATAGGTAAACTCTTCACAATAATCAATAATGAACAAGTGCCCACACATCTCAAAAATTCATTCTTAAAAGATATAAAACCACTTATCACTTTGTTCTATCCACAACATGAAAATTTAGAAACCATTATAAAAACTAACAATTTGGAAAAATTATCTAAAATATATGCACCTTACCAAGAGCTTTTACAATCTTATAATAATTTTAAATCAAAATTGACACCATATTATCATTATATCGCACAGTGTAAAAAACTAAAAAAACAGCTAAAACAAAAATACACCTTAGAATTAATTGAAATCTTCAAAGATTATTTTAATGAAGAAGAAATCCAAACATTTAAAGAAAAAGGATATTTAAGTGGTAAACTCGCCCTCTATCTTGGTGATAGTCTAGATGTACCATCTAAAATAGAAGCTTTCAGCACTGAAAGCCAAAAACTTATTGAAAATCCAAACGCAGAGCCCTGGCAAGTAAATTCAATTATTGAAGACAGAATCACGTTCTTTCGTAATATGGGAATAAATTTAGACAATGTATATCAAAATTATCAAAATAACCCAGAATGTCAAGCCATAATGCCAAATAAAGAACTTGTTAAAAATATTCGTGACGCAAAAGAAGAATTGGAAACAAAAATGTATAATGAATATTTTACATCAATTTCTAAATATCAAAAAACAAGAGAAAAAATAGATAATTTAAATCTTTGTGTAAAAGACGATGGTTATAATGCTGGAACATTCATGTATAATGCGACTTATATAACCCCAAACGCTAAAGAAGAAAATGGGATATTCAAACCATTCTCATTAATAAATATTAACTTTGATATTATTGATGAATTTATTGACCAAAGAATCATTCATGAATTTAATCACGCCTATGAACTATCATTAAAAAAAGTAGATGAAAAAGAAATAAATTATACATGCGGCTGGGAAAACTTCTTTGAAACATTAAATCCAAATAGCAATTTATGGCCATTATATGAAAATAAAACTAAAAGGACATATGAATCATTTAATGAAATAATTAATGAAATAATTGCACAAGAAATAACTGAAAAAATGCATAAAAATGGAGTATATATCTTTTATCCTCAAAATCAAGCTAAAATTAAAAATGGTACAAGTTATGAAAGCACAAGATTTTTAGTCCAAACATTTTATGATATATTTAAAGAAGAAATTATAAAAAGTAGAAATGGAAATATTGAATATCTCTTTAATGCCTGTGGACAAGAAAACTTTGATAGTTTAAATGAATTATTTCACGAATTTATACAAAGTTGGCCTGGATCAAATGCCACAAAATTATTTCATGATATAGAAAACAATATTGACAATGAAGATACCCAAAAATTTAAAGAAATTATCAGAAAACGCAATAAAATATTAGAAAATATGTTAAAATACAAAATAGAAGTAAATCATAAAAAAACAAAATAGTAAAGGAGAAAATAACATGAAAAACGAATTCACAAATGTATTTGAACAAAATAAAGACCAAAACATTGAATTAAATGACGAAGAAACAAAAGGGGAATATGCCATTGTAATGTTAAAAAATCATAACTATATCTTAAAAATAAAAGACTATAACCCATATACAAAAGATAAAGTAATTTTAACATTATTAGATGATACACTTTTAACAATTCATTGGAGTAACGTCATTATCTTTTCAAAACCTTCCAACATTATCAGTAGTATTTTAGAATCCGAAGAAGAATCATTTTATGAGCCTTCCTCTACTAAACATGGTAAAATATTAATGAAAAAAATAAATAAAGAAAACCCATTCAAAGGTTAAAAAACTCAAGTATAATCTTGATTTTTTCTATTGTTTGCACAAATACCAATATTTATTGTATAATTAAAAATAGCACAAGACATAATGAAGTGCATTATTATATAAATTCAAAATAGTATAAGGTGTGATGATATATGTATTTAAAAACATTAAAAGCGCATGGATTTAAATCCTTTGCTGATAAAACAATTTTAGAATTTACAAATGGTATAAATGGCGTTGTGGGACCAAATGGCTCTGGAAAAAGTAATATAGTAGACGCCATTAGATGGGTTTTAGGCGAACAATCAGTTAAATCCTTAAGAGGCGCCGAAACCATGAGTGATGTCATTTTCTCAGGTAGTAAATCGAGAAATCCAATGAACATTGCATCAGTTTCTCTAACCTTTGATAATACTGATAAATATTTTCCTTTAGATTATGACGAAGTCGAAATCAAAAGAAGAGTTTATAAAGATGGAAGCAACGAATACTACTTAAATAACGAAAAAGTTAGATTAAAAGATTTAACCAACCTTCTTTTAGATAGTGGTATTGCTAAAGAAAGTTTCAATATTATATCTCAAGGCAAAATTGAAAGTATAATATCAAGTAAGCCTGTTGATAGAAGAGTAATATTTGAAGAAGCTTCTGGAGTTTTAAAATATAAAAGAAGAAAAGAAGATGCCTTAAAAAAACTAACCAAAACAAACGATAATAAAAAAAGGATAAATGACATCATTATAGAATTAGAATCTAGAGTAAAACCCCTAGAAGAAGCTAAAAACAAAGCCATTGAATACACTAATTTAAAAAACAAACTAGAAAATCTTGAAATAGCCTTAATCACCGAAGATATCACTAATATAAACTTTGATTATCACACATCAAAAGATAAAATAGACACGCTAAACACAGAAGTTCTAAACCTAATGACTAAAGGTAATCAAAATGAAGCACAAATAGAAAAATTCAAAACAAATATTTCATCATTAGATGACCAAATAAAAATCATGCAAAATAAAGTTATTGAATTAACAACTTTATCAGAAAGATTAAATAGTCAAAAAAATATAATCAAAGAAAGGCAAAACAATAAAGTAGAAGATACTAAATTACACCAAAATATACTAAACTTAAAAGAAGAACAACTACTAATTCAAAATAATATTGGTAATTTAAATAATGTATTAAAATTCTTAAACCAAGAAATCAATCAAATAAAAGAAAAAATAGCCAATGAAGAAACTGAAAAAGATCGAGTTAAACAATCTAAAAATAGTTTAGAACAAAGATTAACTAATTTAATTAGAGAAAAAAATAATCTCGAATTTAAATGTGAAAATCTTAAAGAAAGTATAGAAAACGGCGGAGCTTTACCACTTCCTGTAAAAAGTGTTTTAAATAACCCTAAATTAAGAGGTATCGAAAACGTTTTAGGTAACATCATCGAAACTGACGAAAGTTACACCTTAGCCATTACTACTGCTTTAGGTTATAATACTAATAATATTATTACAGAAGATGAAAAATCTGCTAAAGAAGCCATCAAATATTTAAAAAGCATTGGAAGAGCTACTTTTTTTCCATTAAACGTAATTAAACCTAAATATATTGATAATGAAACCTTAAATAAATTAAAACAAAATGAAAATTTCATAGATGTTGCCAGCAACCTAGTAAAATATGACCTTAAATACAAAAATATAATTTTAAATCAATTAGGAAATATTGTTATTGCAAAAGACATAGATTCCGCCACATACCTAAGTAAATTAATTAATAACCGCTATCGCATAGTCACATTAGATGGTGAAATTATTCATGTTGGTGGATCTATGACAGGTGGAAAACAAAATAAAATAAGAAATATCATATCTGATAAATACGAACTAGAAAATAATCTAAAACAAATGAAAAACCTTTTATCAAAAATAAAAGAATTTGAAAATGAAATAAATGAAATCGACTATAACCTAAAAGCCAAAGAAGATAAAATATATCTTTTAAATAAAGAAAAAATGTTAAAAGAAGAAGAAGATAAAACAAAAAAACAAATATTAGAAGAGCAAAGTCAAAAACTAAAACAAATAACCTTCGATATCAAAAGTAATAATAAACTTCTAGAAGGTGGTCTATCAAGCGAAGAAGAAGAAATACTAAATAAATATTATGCCGCCTTAAAAACAAAAAGCGAAGCTCAAATAGAGCTAGAAAACCTAACTAAAGAAAAACAAAACTTAAACGAAACCTTAGAAGACTATGAAGCATCACTAAAAAAAGAAAACACCTTATATACAGCTAAAACAAATGAACTAAAAGACTTAGAAATTAAATCAAGTAGATTAGAAGTCAAATTAGATAACCTTTTAAATTCATTAACTGAAAATTATAGTATGACCTATGAAAAAGCCAAAGAAAATTATAAATTAGAAATTCCATTTGATAAAGCAAAAATAGAAGTCAGTAAATTAAAAAAACAAATTAAAGATTTAGGTCTTGTAAACTTAACCGCCCCAGAAGAATATGAAGAAGTAAGTTCAAGATATACCTTCTTAAAAAAACAAATCGACGATCTAACTGAAGCTGAAAATACCTTACTTCAAATCATCGAAGAAATGGATAAAGTTATGATTAACGAATTCAAAGATACCTTTAAACTAATAAACGACAACTTCCAAATAACCTTTAAAGAATTATTTAAAGGAGGACATGCCGAATTAAAATTAACTGAGCCCAATAATATCTTAGAAACTGGCATTGATATTATTGCCTCTCCTCCAGGTAAAAAATTAACCAGTATTACTTTACTATCTGGTGGTGAAAAAACACTTACCGCAATAAGCTTATTGTTTGCTATTATCAAATCAAAACCATCCCCATTTTGCGTATTAGACGAAGTCGAAGCAGCCTTAGATGAAGCCAATGTTGATACATTTGGCAAATACATTCAAAAATTAAAAGAAAAATCTGAATTTATTATTATAACCCATAAAAAAACCACCATGGAATATGCTGATATATTATATGGTATAACTATGCAAGAATCAGGTGTTAGTAAACTTGTTAGTGTAAAATTAGAAGATATCGAATAAATATCTTCTTTTCCTTTAAAAAAAACAACTTTTCCTGTATAATTAAAAAAGGTGATAAAATGTTAAAATTAGTTAATTTATCCTTAAGATATGGAAAAAGAATCTTATTTGAAAATGTTAACCTGGAGTTTACAGATAATAACTGTTATGGTGTAATAGGTGCTAATGGTGCCGGAAAAAGTACTCTTCTTAAAATAATAACAGGACAAATAGAAAGCACCACTGGTGAAATAATTAAAGGCAAAGGCGAAAGAATCTCTTATTTAAAACAAGATCATAATTTATATAATGAATTCACTGTCTTAGATACCGTTATTATGGGAAATGATAAACTATATAAAATCATGAAAGAAAAAGAAAATTTATACATGAAAGAAAATTTTACAGAAGAAGACGGTATCAAAGTAGGGGAATTGGAAGCAGAATTTGAATCTTTAAATGGCTGGGAAGCCGAAAGTAATGCCTCTATTTTATTAGCTGGCCTTGGAATTTCAAATGATCTTTATGATGAAAAAATGGCAAACATCAAAGATAAAGATAAAGTAAAAATATTACTTGCCCAAGCTCTATTTGGTGACCCTGACATCTTGCTTTTAGATGAACCAACAAACGGTCTAGATATTCAAAGTAAAATATGGCTAGAAAATTTTTTATTAGAATTTAAAGGAACCATTATCTTAGTATCTCATGACAGACACTTTTTAAATAAAGTATGTACTCACATGTGTGATATTGATAGGGAAAGAATTAGGATAACAATTGGTAACTATGATTTTTGGTATAAATCAAATGAATTAATGCAAAAACAAATAAAAGATGCCAATAAAAAGAAAGAAGAAAAAATCAAAGAACTTCAAACATTCATAGCAAGATTCTCTGCTAACGCATCTAAATCAAAACAAGCCACATCAAGAAAAAAATTACTAGAAAAAATAACTCTTGATGAACTAAAACCATCTACTAGAAAATACCCTTATATTAACTTTGACTATGAAAGAAGATTAGGTAAAGAAATAATTACTTTAAGTAAAATAAACGTTAATCAAAATAAAAAACCAATATTAAAAAACTTTACTTTAAATATTAAAAAAGATGATAAAATTGCTTTAATTGGTGAAAATGAATTAGCTAAAACAACTTTACTACAAATACTAGCTGGTGAAAAAACTCCGGATAGTGGTGAAGTAAAACAAGGTACTACTGTTATAACTTCATATTTCCCTAAAAACCATGATAAATACTTTCAAACAAACGAAAATCTAGTAGAATGGTTAAGAAAATTTTCTGAAAACAAAGAAGATGCTTTCGTTAGAGGCTTCTTAGGAAGAATGCTTTTCTCAGCAGATGAAGCCTTAAAACAAGTAAACATTTTATCTGGTGGTGAAAAAGTTAGATGTATGTTTGCTAAAATGATGTTAAATAAAGGAAATGTTCTTCTATTAGACGAACCAACAAATCATCTAGATATTGAATCTATAACCGCCTTAAATAATGGATTAAATAAATTTGATGGCCCAATAGTATTCGCAACCTATGATACTGAATTAATAAATACTCTTGCCAACAGATTAATATTAATTAAAGAAGATGGAACCTATATAGATAAACAAATGACTTATGAAGAATATCTTGAAAAATATGAAAATGATTTATCATAAAATAAATATGTCTAATTATTTTTAAAATAAAATACGGCCTAAGAAAGAAATAAATCTTTCTTTTTTTCATATAGAAAAAGGAAAATCATTTTTTATGTCGTATATTAATATATGTAGGAGTAAAAAGGAGGAAAATATGAAAATAAAAGTTAAAAATAAAAAATATGAATTTTATACGGCAAAAAATGATTTAGTATTTAAAGCAATATTTTGTGATGTAAATGATACATTTTTATTAAAA
>CALVRA010000013.1 GCA_944358415.1 uncultured Bacilli bacterium
GTTTCTGATTGTTCATTTCTAGCTGCATCGTATTCGGCATTTTCGCTTAGATCGCCTAAGGCCCTGGCTTCTTTTAAAGCTTCAATAACTGCCGGTCTTTTTTCCATTTTAAGATATTCTAATTCTTTTTTCATGTCAGCTAAACCTTGTTCAGTTACGTAAACTTCATCGGTATTTGTCATTTTTTCACCTCAGCTCTCTATTTACTCCATAAAATATTACTACATATTTTATGCTTTGTCAACTAATTTTCATCATGTCATTGACAGATACTTTTTGGTTTATTTTAAGATAGACTATTTGCTTAGGATGTCTAACTATCTCTATAGGATTTTTATCTTCATCATATATTTCATTTATGGTAAATTCAAAAGATTTATCTGGTCCAAATATTTCGACCTTATCACCTTTTTTAAAGTAGTTCCTTTGCTGTAATTTAGCTAGTTTAGTGTTTTCATCGTAATCTAATATTAATCCAAGAAAGTCTTGATTGGTTATTTCCTGTCTACCATTATAGTACTGGACATCTTTACCATAGTTTCCGTCAAAGAATTGAGCGACTGAGTCACGATTAGCAACTCTTCTTAATATGTCCTCATATTTTAAATTATATTCATAATTTTTAGGATTGTGACAATAATTATCAATAAGTATTCTATAAACTTTGACAACGGTGGCGATATAATAAATTGAACGCATACGCCCTTCTATTTTTAAACTATCGATACCTAGGTCTATAAGGTTTGGAATATATTTGGCCATCGATAGGTCTTTGGTACAAAAAGTAAATGGTTTTTCACCTTTGATATGATTATTTTCGTTATATAAATCAAAATCCCATCTACAAATTTGACTACATCCTCCCCTATTTGAGTCTCTATTTGTTAAATAGTTAGATAGAACACATCTGCCACTATATGAAGCACACATAGCGCCGTGAATAAATGTTTCTAGTTCGATATCGACGTTTTTTTTGATGTCTTCTATATCTTCTTTTGTACATTCTCTAGCTAAAACTATTCTAGTTACGCCTTCTTTTTTCCAAAATTCGGTAGCCTCTTTATTTAAGGTTGAGGCTTGGGTTGAAAGGTGGATTTGAAGATTTGTACTTTTAGCTAGTTTGATAATAGCTGGGTCAGATACGATAATGGCATCGACGTTTATTTTATCTAACTGTTTTAAATAATTTTCTATTTTTTCGTATTCTTTATTATGCATAGCTATATTTACGGTGACATAGACTTTTTTATTTAAACTATGAGCATATTCGACGCCCTTTTCTATTTCTTCTAATTTGAAATTATCGGCGTTGGCTCTTAAGTTAAAAGCACCACCAATATATACAGCGTCCGCACCATAAATAAAAGCTATTTTTAATCTTTCTAAGTCGCCAGCTGGGGCGAGGAGTTCTGGTTTTTTCATTTTACTTCACCTTGTATATTGTTTCTTTATAAAGAAAACCTGTTTCTTTTGGAAAGTTGTTTTTTTCTTTATTATAATTTATTAAGACTTCTTTAAAGTCTTTATTATCTATAAAATTACTATTAAAAACTAGATAATCGGCAGTTAAGTCTTTTTCTTTTGGATTTAAGATATAGTTTGAATAGACAGTTGTGCCTTCTTTTGTGTCATTTATTATATAGTTTTTACCTTCTTTAATGATTTTATTATTATTATTTTTAGTTTTTAGGTTAAAAGTATCTAAATAGTTTTGAACTAGGTGTCTTTTTGAGGTAAACATAGGAATATAGCCAAAGACATTTATGAATATTTTTGCTTTTGTATGTTTTTTTATTTCATCAATTTCTCTTTTGGTTAGTTCAGATGAAAGATAAGCTGATGTAATACCTTTTTCATACCAATAATTTACTGTTCCATAGTTAGTGGTTAGGTGTTCTTGGTGCCAGACTAATGGTGTTTTTAAGTTTAGTTTTTGTTTTAAGTTTACTATGGCAATATCATAGAAGATAATGCCGTTTATGTTCAATTTTTCTATTTTGTTTAAAGTTTCTTTTAATTTTTCTAATTCATTATTGTGGATATTTTTATTTAATATGATGAATATTTCTTTATTTATTTTTTTTAGTTTTTTTATTTCTTCTAAAGTAAAAGTGTTTGGATAGTTTATGCTTAAATCTTTAATAGGTAAAAAAAAGGCATCTGTATAATCTTTTATTTCTAAAGCACTTTCGATATTATTTATTATAACAGCTATTTTATTCATATTTTCCCTCCGATTGAATAATTATACCAAAAAAAGTGATATTTTTCTACCACTTTTTTAAGCTTCTATTTTGACGTCTTTTTTTATTTTATCATAGAAATTAACCATAGTAACATTCATGTATGGGATTATCCATAACCAAATGATACCTAATGTAAATATACCTAATAAAAACCAAAGAAAGAATGTGATACAAAGTAAGATATAATCTAGTTTATGACCATCCATCATATCCATGCTTTGTCTAAAAATATCACCTAATGGCATGTCTTCATTGTCATATAAAATTAGATAACTTTGGGATAAGCAAAGGATTAGGGTTATCCAGAAAATAGCTATAACAATACTTAAAACAAGTCCAACAACAATCATAAATGACGATAAAGCAATATTTAAATCGGCTTGGTATGTGATAAATACAAATAGTGAATTGATAGCGGTATATTCTAGTATGGCAAACAAGGTATTGATGGCTAGTAAGATGATGGTTATAGCGGCACATCTAAAAAATGTGTCTGTTCTTTGAAATAATTCATCAAAATTTGCTTTTTTTCCCCTAGCTATTTTAATCATTATTTGCAGAAATCCCATATAAAATAGGCTTGTGACAATTAGACTTAAGAATATCGCCATTGGTGGCTCTTTTATTAATGTAGCAATTATATAACAGATGATTTGCAGGATTAAATAAAATAAGGTGGCAAGGACAGGTGTTTTATACTTGCCATTTAAGTTTTTACGTGCTTTGGCTTTTATTTTGGTTAAATCGACACTTTCATTCATTTTTTTACCCCTTTTCTACTATTACAATTATATCATAGGATGTGTAATTTAGACAAATTTTTTTAAAGAAAAAATGGAGGGTTAGTCCATTTTACTTACTGATATACCATCGCCTACTTGATAGAATGTTGTTTTAAATTCTTTATTTGTTTGTAGAAATTCTTTATAATTATTAATTTTTTTAACTAAAGCTCTTAAATTTTTACTTTGAATTTCCTCAGGGTGTTTTGTTAGACCGTGGAAGTTTAGATTATCGGTAATGATGACACCATTTTTTGTTAGGTTATGTTTATATTTTTCAAAGAATTTTATATATTGAGCTTTAGCGGCATCAATGAAAATTAGATCATATTTGCCAGTGACATTTACATTTAAAGCATCATTTAATACTAAAGTTATTTGTTTATTTAGACCGAATTTGTTAATATTTTTTCTAGCAATAGAATACATATTTTCATTTCTTTCAATGGTTGTGACTTTGATGTTTTTATCTATTTGAGCCATGTTTATGGCAGAGTATCCTATGGCCGTTCCAATTTCTAAGATAGTCTTTACTTTATTTTCTTTGATGTAACCAATTAGGAAGTCTAAGCCCTCTTTTTGGATAATCGGAACGTTATTTTCTTTTGCATACTTTTCTAATGATTCTAAGCTGCCCATACGCCTTCATCTTTTAGTTTAGAGATTATTCGGTCATGTTCTTTGGCATTTTTAGTAAAATATACTTTTTTATTAGTGTCAGCGACAAAATAATAGTAGTCATTTTCTATTGGGTTAATTGTGGCTTCTATTGAGCTTAAACTTGGATTATCAATAGGTCCGACAGGCAAGCCTATCATAGATGTGCATCTTGTGTTATAACCATTACAAGCGGTTAAGTCACTTTGAGTAAGTTTTTCGGTCATAGATTTTTTAGCTGCATAATAGGTTGTGGCATCACAGCCTAATGACCAGTTATCTTTTAATCTATTATATAATACGCCAGCAACTGTAGCTCTATCTGTTTCAGTAACGGCTTCTAATTCGACAATTGAAGCTAGGGTTAAGATTTGATGAACATTATAGGTTCCATTTTCTAATGTATCTTTATAAGGGTCTAGTTTTGTTTTTGTATTATCAAGTATTCTTCTTACGATTGTGTCTATGTTTAATTCGCTTGGCTCAAAGTGATAGGTATCTGGGAATAAGTATCCTTCTAATGGATAATATATTTGGCTATTAAATATATCGTCTTTTAAAAACCAATAATCTTTTTGCAGTTTTTTTAGATAGTTTTGGTCTGATATTTGATTTATGAAATCATCTTGTTTAATATCTGTTTTTTCTTCGACAATTTTTGCCATTTGAGTAATGTTTAATCCTTCTCTAAAGGTTAATTTGATGGTATTGTCTTGCTGGTTTTTTTCATTACTTAATACTTTAATAATTTCAGGTACACTCATGGCTTCATTTAGGGCATAATCGCCATTTAATAGTGATGTTGGTCTGGCAAATTTTAAATAAACTTTATAGAAAAATTCTGATTTAATTAAATTTTTATCTTTTAATTTACTAGCAATCGTGTAATAGTTATCTCCTTCATCAATGGTTATTATTTTAGGGTCTGTACTTTTACTTACAGGTCCTGTTTGATATTTATATATTCCAATAATTATAAGGAAAATAATAATGATGAGGAGCAATAAAAAGAGTAAGAATTTACCCACTTTAAATTTACGAACTTTTTTCAAGGTAAAGCCCTACTCTTTATGCGTTTGGTGTGTTGCTAGCAGATTCTATTTGTGATTGCATTTCGTTTAAAATTGTTTCGATGATTTTCCATTCTTTTTCAGTTTCAATTGGTTTTAAAGGTAAAGCCGCGAATTCATTATTTTCATCTGATTTTAAATCTTTTGGATCATAGATTGAAGCGTATACTTTAGTATTTCCTTCATCGTCGATTGAGTGATCGGTATAAACGATATAATTCTTTTTTGTTTCTGGTGATTCAAATAAGAATAAAGCTTCACAATCTAATTGTCTACCTTCTTCATCAATTGCTTTGAATTTAATTTCTCTTGTTTCTTGCATATTTTTTCAATCCTTTCTTTTGTCTAAATATGTTTGTAAAATGATATTAGCTGCGAGTGAGTCTATTTTTTGTTTTCTTTTTTTTCTCGACATGTTAGCTTTTATCATATAACCACTGGCTTCTTTGGTTGATAACCTTTCGTCCTGCATTTCAACAGGTATTTTAAAGGTATCTTCTAAGTTTTTTTTAAACTGTAAGGTTGTTAAAGCCCTTGGACCTACTGTGCCATTCATGTTTTTAGGGAGTCCTAAGATGAATTTTTCAATAGGTTCTTTTTCCACAATAGTTGATAGTTTACTTATGGCTTCATCATAGTTTTCTTCTTCGAAATGAATTGTGCCATAAGTGGTTGCGATTGTTTTTGTGATATCTGATATAGAAACGCCTAAGGTTTTGGTTCCTAAATCGAGACCTAAGTATTTCAATATAACCACCCTCTATTTATGTACAGTTTAATTGTACCATTTATTTTTTATTTTGTATAGACATAACGTGAAAAAAAAGAGTGTGTAAATAGTGTGTAAAGTTTACGTTTTTGATTTATTTTGAATTTTGTTTTGTTATCTTATCTTACTTAAATATTACTTTTATATATTATGATAGGTTACATTCTCCAAAGATTTTCAAATTATGACAATGTGTAAAGGGGAAAATTAAGATTTTATTAATAGTATATTTTAAATAAAAATGATATAATGTGGATAAAGGTGATGATATGTATTATAAAAGAAGAGTTAAAAAAGGACCAATAATTTTTGCCATTATACTTATTTTGATTATTATTTTAGTTATTTGTGGCATAAATTTATATAAATACTATACTAGTGATGAGTATTTACTTGGTAAGGCTGGATATAGTGAAAGTGAAATTAAGGATATTTTAAAGTTTGATGAAAAATATATTACTTATGCGAAAGAAAATGAGTATGAGGATGATTTTATTCCACTTATTAAGGAAAAATATTTTCTTTGGAAGAATTATGATAAGTATATAGAGTATATTGATGATGTATATGAAGATAAAAAGGTTGATTATTCTAAAGTTATTTCTTTAGTTAATGTTGGAGCAAATTATGAACCATATACACATACTAAGAAAGCTGATATGGATAAGGGTTATGCGATTTTAGTTAATAAGTATACTTCTTTACCTGAGAAGTATGCACCAGATGATGTAGTGGGGATGAGTAATTGGTATTCTTATCCTGGAAACAGTATTAGAAAAGATGTATATGATGCTTTTAAAGAAATGTTTAATGCAGCTAAGGAAGAAGGTTTAACTTTGATTGTCAATTCATCTTACAGAACTTATGAGGTTCAAAAGGAAATTTATGACGATTATGATGATAATAGAGGCCGTGAATATGCGGATAAGTATGCGGCGAGGCCTGATTTTTCTGAACATCAAACTGGACTTTCTATAGATATATTTTCACCTGGGTCTAACATGGAGACTTTTGAGGGTACTGATGAGTTTAAATGGCTTAGTGAAAATAGTTACAAATATGGATTTATTTTGAGATATCCTAAGAATAAGGAAGATATTACTGGATATAGTTATGAAGCTTGGCACTATAGATATGTTGGCAAAGATTTAGCTAAAAAGGTTTATGATAGTGGTTTAACTTATGATGAGTATTATGCATATTATTTAGATAATTAAGGGTGAGGTTATGAAGAGAAATGTATTAATAATGGTTATAGTTTTGTTAATTGTCTCTTTAGGTCTTGCCTTTTTCTTTTTTAGAAATAGTGACAAGACTGAGGTTAGTATTAATGACAAACTTAAAGAAATTGGATATTCTGATAAAGATGTTTCTTTAATATTAGATAAGGTTTCTAGTGATGGTGTAGATGAGATTTTAAACATTGGATATGACGAAAGTTTAATAGATATTTTGAGTTCAAGTAATTATGATGAAAATAAGTTTTCTGATTACATAGAATACTATATGAAAAATAAAGGTGCGAATATAAAGGATATTATTGACATTGTAAATTCTGGTTTTGATTTATTTAATTATCCAGCTTCTAGTTTACTTGCGAGTTTGGTTAAAGAAAAATATTATATTAACGACAATGTGGCGAGATATTTGGATTATGGTAATAACCATGATATGAATCCAAAAGAGATAGTGGGATTTGTTAATTCTAAAGCTGATTTAGGGTTTTATAGTGAAAGTTATGATAGTAATTTAGATGATGGTAATTTAGTTTTAGTAAATAAATTTTACCATTTAAAAGAAGACTATACGCCATCTGATTTAATTAGTTTAGGTGGTCAATATAATAAAGGTGCGAATAATAAGATGCGAAAAGAGGCGGCAGAGGCTTTGATGAAGATGATTGATGCGGCTAGACTTGATAATATTATTCTTTATAATATGTCAGCTTTTAGAAGCTACGATTATCAAGTTAATTTATATAACAGATATATTAAAAGAGATGGTAAAGAAGCAGCAGATAAGTATTCAGCTAGACCTGGTTATTCTGAGCATCAAAGTGGACTATGTAGTGATTTAAATGAAGTAAGCGATGCTTTTGAGGGTACTGATGAGGCTATTTGGCTTAAAGATAATGCTTATAAATATGGATTTATTTTAAGATTTCCAAAGGGTAAAGAAAATATTACAGGATATAAATATGAACCATGGCATTATAGATACGTAGGTATAGAGGCAGCTAAAGTTATTTATGAGGATGATATTACTTTAGAGGAGTATTATGCTTATTATATAGAAAAAAACTCAGATTGATTTCTGGGTTTTTAGTTTATACTGAGCGATATTTTTAATGTGTTTGTTATTCATGGGTATGAGTGCTCATTACTCTTGTAAATACTTTATACTATTTTGTTTAACAATTGTAAATAGTGGTTAACTAATTTTAAAGTTAATTGAATATTTTAATTTCTTAAAGTTTTTTAACCGACTGCAATACCCACAGTAAAGGCGCTATTAGAAATACTACCAAAAGAGCTAAAATTTTCTCCTGCCGATTCATAAACACGTCCTTGCTGATCTACTACATATATATTATTGCCAGATGCAGCTATACCTGCAGCAGGAGCAACAAGAGAAGCACCACCAAAAAAACTAAAATTTCCTCCTGCCGATTCATAAACACGTCCTTGCTGATCTACTACATATATATTATTGCCAGATGCAGCTATACCTGCAGCAGGAGCAACAAGAGAAGCACCACCAAAAAAACTAAAATTTCCTCCTGCCGATTCATAAACGTCTCCACGCTGATCTACTACATATATATTGCCACTACCACTTGAACCACCAGCTGATGAGCATACCTTACATTTCCCATATAGTTCATCTATTGCTCCTTGAACATCGGTTGCATTTAACTTACTTGATGAATTATCATAAGTAACTTGATTAGATGGAAAATATGTTACAGCATATACACATGTCGTACCACCTATAAATATACCTAATATTAATAGAAAAATCTTATTTTGAAAGATTTCTTTAATTTTATTTTTCATTGTTATTTCCTCCTATTTTCTAATAAGAGAATAACATATTTATTTTATTTTGTCAATTTCAAACATCACACTGATAATGTAATATCTTTTGGGGAGTGTTACTATTTTATTGGTGATTTTATGATAGCAAACAGAATAAAAATGCTTAGAGAAAATAAAGGATTATCACAAAAAGCTTTAGCTGATAAACTTGGAATAACAAGGTCTAGTGTTAATGCATGGGAACAAGGCATTTCTGTCCCTTCTACACAATATATTGTAGAACTAGCTACAATGTTTGAGGTATCTACTGATTATTTACTTAATTTTAAAAACAGTAATTCAATTAGTATTGAGGGATTAAATGATAAAGAAGTTAAAATCGTTTTAGAGTTAATTGAGTATTTTAGGCAAAAATAAAACTCCGCTATTTTGGAGTTTTTTTGTTATTTATAAATTTTAAATGTGGAAAAGCGTTTAGAAGTCTACGATTAAATATAGATTTGTTTTTAAGGATTTGTTTGACTGTTTCGGTATATTGATCGGTAATATCTTTGAGGTTTGTATCTTTGGTGATTTTTATATTAGAAATTATTTTATATGAAACAATAATGTCTGTTAAGAAAATTATTAATATAATTATCATAATTATACTAAATATAATTGATGATATGTTTTTAATTATTCTTAAGAAAAAGGGATTAAGAATATAGACTAAAATTAAACCAAGTAATCCAAATCCTAAAGAAGTGGTTAGGCTTACTCTTCCATTGATATGAAATTTATGGTCACTATAGTCCCACCATCTAGCATGGAAAAGTTTTTCCATTAAATAGCTAGTTATATATTCTAAAATAGTGCCCATTAGAAATGACATAATGAAAAGAACAATTGGGTCATCATAGTATTTTTTTAATAATAAGGTTATGAATAAAGCACCAAAGCCATATATTGGACACCATGGACCTATTAAAAAACCTCTTGCAGTTATTTTTCTTTTTTTAGATGATACAATTATTACTTCCATAAGCCAACCTAGAATAGAATAAAGAATGAAGATATAGAAAATTTTAAGCATAATACTACCTACCTTTTTGAGTAATTTTACACTATTATTTTCTATTTGACAATAATTTTATTTATTTCTGTGATTCACAATTACTGATGATTTTAATTTAAAATATTTTACATCATCTTTTATTTCATCAAAAATTCTATTTATCTTATCTATATCCATATTATTCACCGGCTTTATGATAACACTCTATATTATTTTTTTCTATGCTTTCGACAATAGTAGCTATATTTAGTGTTTCTTAATTTTTTGTCAAGAAGTTGGCAAATTTTTGTAAATATAGTATAATTGAGGTGGTGTTAATATGACAAAAAATATGGGGGCAAATTTTAGAAATATAAATACTTACGCTAACAGGGGTATGACATTAGAGGCTGATATAAAAGCTAGTAATGATTATTATCTTATTAATGATAAAGCGGTTATATATAAAAAGCCTACGCCTATTACTATTTCGAAGGTTAATTATCCTTCAAGGCGTGAGGCTGTTATTAAAGAAGGTTATTTTAGGACCCCATCAACGACTGATTATAATGGTATATATAAAGGAAAATACATTGATTTTGATGCGAAAGAAACTAAACTTAAAACGGCTTTCCCTTTAAGTAATATCCATCCACACCAAATTAAACATTTAAATCAAATATATAAGCATGGTGGAATTGGATTTTTAATTGTAAGATTTACAGTTCTTAATAAAACTTTTTTATTAACTATCGAAGATTTGATAAAATTCTTAGATGAGTATGACAGAAAATCTATTCCCCTATCATATTTTGAGGAAAATGGATATATAATTAAAGATAAATACAACCCTAGAGTTGACTATTTAGAGATTTTGGATAAGTTATATTTTGGAGGTAATGTATGAAAGACTTGGTGGCTTTTTTTAAAAAAGATAAATTTAATTTACTAGTGCTTATTTTATCTGTTGCTATTTTTATTTTAGGAATTATTGCGGTTAATTTTTGGATTTCTTTAATTGTATTTATTATTATTAATTTATTTTGGATTATTCCTTTTATTAAATGGAAACAAAAATTAGATAAAAGAAAAAAAGTTAAGAAGAAAAACAAGGAAGAAATTTTAGATGAAGAAGCTGATAAAATAAGTATGGCTTTGGAAGAAAGAAGTGAAAATGTGGCAAAAAAAGGTGGAAAGAAAAAGAAAACTAAAACTAAGTTAAGTAAGAAAATTTTATTAGGATTTTTAATTTTCTTCTTGATTTGCATTATTTTAGGAATTGTTTTCTTTATATTTATTGCGGTGACTGCTGGAAAGTTTGAACCTGATAAGTTATATTCTAAGGAAGCTAGTACTTTACTTGATAGTGATGGAAATGTGTATGCGAAACTTGGTACACAGATGAGGCAAAAAATAGATTATGAGGATATGAGTGAAGAACTTGTTAATGCAATTGTGGCAACTGAGGATTCACGTTTCTTTGAACACAATGGTTTTGATTTACCTCGTTTTATGAAAGCTTCATTTGGACAGTTATTAGGCCAGAATGCAGGTGGAGCATCTACGCTTACAATGCAGGTTTCTAAAAACCAATATACTTCTGATGTGGCCACTGGATTTGCAGGTATTAAACGTAAGTTTACGGATATATATATTTCAATGTTCCAAATAGAACCTAATTATTCTAAGGAAGAGATTTTAGAGTTTTATGCGAATTCATATTATTTAGGTAGTGGAGCTTATGGTGTTGAACAAGCGGCTGAGACATATTTTAATAAGGAAGCTAAGGATTTAAATGTGTCTGAAGCAGCGATGATTGCAGGACTTTTCCAATCACCAGTTTCTTATGATCCTAATATTAATCCTGAAAAAACAGAAAACAGAAGATTAGTTGTTTTAAGTTTAATGAAGAGACACGGTTATATTACTGATGAAGAATATAATATTGCGAAAAAAATGACTGTCGATAAAATTGTTATTAAAGGAAGAAGTGCGAATACTAGTAATGCAAAATATCAATCATTTATCGATAGAGTTGCGGAGGAAGTAAGTAGTAAAACTGGTTATGATCCTTATTCTTATTCAATGAAAATTTATACGACAATGGATAGAGAACAGCAAGATAAGATTACAGCGATTATGGATGGAAGCAATTACAAATGGGAAAATGATAAGGTTCAAGCAGGTGTGATTGCGATGGAGACTAAGACCGGAGCGATTGTGGCTATTGGTGGTGGCCGTAATAAAACTGGTGCAAGATCACTTAGTAATGCGACTGGTATATATAGACAGATTGGTTCAACGGCTAAACCATTATTTGATTATGGTCCAGCTATTGAGTATTTAAATTGGAATACTGACCATCCAATTATCGATGATAAGACGACTTATAGTGATGGAACTGAGATTAACAACTGGGATGGTAGATATAAAGGTATTATTACGATTAGACAAGCTTTAGTTGAGTCTCGTAATATTCCGGCTTTGAAAACGTTTAAGAGTGTTAAAAATTCTGATATTAAAGAGTTTGTTACTAATTTAGGTTTATCACCTGAGATTGCAAGTAATGATATGCTTCATGAGGCGCACTCTATTGGTGGTTATGGTAATAGTAAAGATAAAACTGGTGAATCTCCAATGACTCTAGCAGCTGCTTATGCAGCCTTTGGTAACAATGGTGTTTACAATGAGCCTCATACATTTACTAAGGTTGTGTTTGACGAAAGTGGCGAGACTTACGAAAATGATTATGAACAGACTAAAGCAATGAGTCCTGAGACGGCTTATATGGTTACTGATATGCTTGTTGATACTGGTCAAAATGCTTTAGGAAGATATAATAATATTAATGGTTCTGAGTTTGCAGCTAAGACTGGTACGACTAACTTTGATGAGAAAACAATGGAAGCGGCTAATTTACCAAGTAATGCGGTTAATGATTTATGGGTAGCTGGTTATAATGCAGACTATTCTATTGCGGTATGGTATGGATACGAGAACAGAAATGATGGTTATAACAGATTTGGTTCTAGCCAAAATTCTAGATTATTCCAAACTGTGGCTAAGAATTTCTTTGATAAGGATACAAAGTTTGAAAAACCAGATGGTGTGGTTGAGGTTACAGTTGAGAGAAATACTGGTTATTCAATGCTTCCAAGCGAAAATACACCTAGTGATATGAAAACGACTGAATTATTTAAAGAAAATAGCAAGCCAACTGAGGTTTCAGCTAGATTTAATACTTTATCAAATGTTACTGGTTTAAAGGCTAGTGTGAATGGTAATAAAGCAACTTTGAGATGGAAAGCTATTGGTACTCCTGATGCTTTAAATAGAAGTTATTGGAGTCCACTTGTAGAAAAGGCTTTTGCTTTATCTAAGGACCAAAGTACTTATTTATCTTATATTATGTCATTTAATAATGGTAGACTTGGTAATGTAGTTTATAATGTATATAGTAAAGAAGCTAGTGGTCTTAGATTACTTACAACAGTAAGTGGTACCTCAGCTACAGTGAAACTTCCTAACGCTTCATCCCCTACTTTAGTTGTTAAGGCTAGTTATTCTAACTTTAAAGGGGCAGAAAGCTCTGGAGTTGAAGTTAAAGTTGATTATGAAGGTGTATCAGTTAGTGATGTGACTGCTATATTAACTGCTGATTCTACAGTTGAATTAAAAGTTCCATCTATATATAAAGAGCCAACAAATCCAGTTAAGGTAACTTTAGATGGAGAAGATATTACTGATGATAGTGATGTTGATATTGAGTTAACTGTTACTGATGCGACAGGAACACCTATTGATAATTATAGTTCTGTGGTTGGTAAAACAGCTGGAACTTATACATTTACTTATACAGTTACTTATCAAGGTGAGACAGTTACTACTTTGACAAGGACAGTTATTGTTAGTGAGGAATAGTTTATACTATTCCTTTTTTGTATTTAAAAAAACATCTATTTATTTAGATGTTTATAATATTTACATATTTCTTTTAGTTTACAATTTTCGCATTTAGGATTTCTAGCTAAGCAATAGTATCTACCAAATAATACTAATTGATGATGTCTTTTACACAAATCTTCTTTTTTGAATTTTTTAGTTAGTTTTTCTTCTATTTTTAATGGATCATCGTTCTCTTTAGCTAAGTTTAATCTTTTACTAACTCTTGAGACATGGGTATCGACGGCTATACATGGGACATTAAAAATATTACTTAAAACGACGTTGGCGGTTTTCCTACCTACTCCTGGAAGTGATTCTAAATAATTTCTATTATTTGGGAGTCTACCATTATAGTCTTTATCTAATCTTTTGGCTATTTCTATTAAGTTTTCGGATTTTTTATGGTAGGTTCCAATTGGTCTAATGATATTTTGAATATCTATGATGTTTGCTTTGGATAAATCTTTTACTGTGGGATATTTTTTAAAAAGGATTTTAGTTACTTCATTTACTCTTTTATCAGTTGTTTGAGCACTTAACATAGTGGCTAAAAGTAATTCATAGTCTTTGGTGTAATTTAGTTCACACCTTGGGTTTGGGAATAGTTCATCTAAGTAATTTTCAATCGTTATCATTGAGCCAGTCATATTCAAACACTTCTTTCTTTGGTTTTTGTTTACTTCTTTTTTCTCTTTCTGTCTTAATATCATTTTCTGTTTTGATGCCTTTCTTTTTCCATTCAGATAATATTTTATCAATATATCTTAGGTTAGTTACGCCATTATATATAGCTTCTTTTAAGGCAAGTTCAATGGTTTGTTCTTCATAATTATTATCAAGCCAAGCGCCTATAATTTCATATTCCATTGGGCTTAGGGTTCTTCCAAATTCTTTTTCAAACCTATCATATATGGTGGTTTTGGGTGCTTCTTTTTTATCGTTCATCATGGTTAAAACAAGTTTTTTATACATTTCATCTAGGTCAATATATTCTTCACATACTTTACCTGATTTTACAGATATTTTAAGGACATCTTTACTGATTAGATTATCTATTAGTTTTAATGTATCAGGAAGTTTAATATTTAAATCTTTTGATATTTTTTCTGGATCAAATTCGTTTGATCCTAAAAGATAAATTAAAACAATTAATTCTTTATCGGTTAATTTTAGTTTTTTATAGTTTTGAAGTAGGGCCATTGGAACCATGATATGTCCATTTTTTAAAAGTTCTAATATTTTTCCTGTCATATTAATCACCTTGTTATTTATTATAACTTAAATGGAGGTTTATTTACAATAATATAAAAGAAAAAGTCTAAAAATAGACTTCAAAAGTATTAAAAAAGCTTAAAAATTGATGTGAATTCAATGTAGAAAATATTATTTTTCCCTATTTTATTGTGTATGGATTTGATTGACTACCATTTCCTCCTGTGATTTGGACTGATGAGGAAAGATAAAGAGTAGTAAAAACATTTCCAGCAAGATGATTGACATTACCATATCTATCAATATCTCCTGTAGATGAGATACGATAAACATAATCAGATGTTTCTGAAACAGGAGACAAAGTCCACAAATAATTATATCCTGATAAACTTATCCATGTTGATGGCTTACAATTAATTACATTATTATTATAAGAGTTCATAATATGACAACTACTTTTATTACTATTCGTTCTTAGATATTCAGATAAAGTAATAAATCCAATTTTTCCATTCCATTTGTTTGAATTTTCATTACTTACTTGTGTACTTATACTATTGTTATTCCATGTTACAGCGCCAATACTAAAGTCATGTGATACTATTTGGTTTTTGGCAGTAGAAGCCAATTGATTCAAATATGTACCATTTAAATATGTGTTTAGTGTGGCGGGCCTTGCCCAATTATTTGAGCCTGATGTATCCCAGTAATCATTGGTTATACTACTTGCTTTCATTATTTTTATTGTTCCATCACATTCGACTGAGACTATACGCCATGTTTCGTTATTAAAAGTTATGTAATTGTTGGGGGTTGCTCCTGTAAAGAAATATCAGCATTCGTATGGGTCTTTTTCTAAATCAGTATTTTCTAATATTTGATCTCCTAATGTAGGGGGAAAACAAGTATTATAAAGTTCATCGATTGCTCCTTGGACATTTGTCGCATTAAGTCCACTTACACTATTATCATACGTTGTTTGATTTGATGGAAAATATGTCGCCGCACACACTACTACTATTCCTGATGTTATTAGACCTAAAGTAAATCCTATTAAATATTTCTTTGAAAATTCTTTTATTTTCTTCATATAGATTTCCTCCTATTTTCCTATTTATAGTATAACATATTTTTGTCGTATAGAATAGCATTTTTATATAAAATTATATTTTATAGTTACAATTTTTATGGTGATATAATATGGAATTTAAAAGAATTAAGGCTATTCGTGAAGATAATGATTTGACGCAGGCTGACATAGCACGTTTACTTGGTGTGAATAGGAGCGCTTATTCTTTATGGGAACTTGGAATTAATACAATTCCATTTAGTAATTTAGTAAATTTTTGTAATCATTTTAATTTAAGTTTGGATTATGTTTTAGGAATTAGTAGTGTTAAAAAATATACTTTAGTTAACGAGAATATTGATATAAAAATTTTGGGAGAGCGTTTAAAGTTTATAAGAAAAAAAGAAAGAAAAACACAGGAGGATATTGCAAGACTTTTAAATACTACACATTCTACTTGGAGTGCCTATGAAAACAGTAAGGTTTTAATTCCAACTATATTTATTTGGAAATTTGCGGTGGAATATAAGTGTTCTATCGATTGGCTTTGTGGAAGGATAAATTAAAAAGACCTAATTTTGGTCTTTATATTCATCTATAATATAATCAGTTATGGAATCTTTATCATTGTGAAGGTGTCCATCTAATATTTTATCTTCGATGTCTTTTAAAAGTGGTTTTAAAAAGGAACCAGCTTTTTTATTTAATATTTCACATATTTCAATTGGTGAGATGGCTATATCTAGTCTACTTTTTATTGGAAGGCTGGCATATTTTTCATTTAATAATTTTTTATCAACGTCTTTTAGTTCAGCAGCCATGGTACAAATATATAATCCATAATTATATAGAGTGTGATTATCTAAGAGATCTTTATCTTTTACTTCATTAATTTTTCTGATACTTTCTTTTTCAATGGTGTTGAAGTTATATTTATCTAAAGCATCTAGTTCAGCCCATGTAACAATCATTGATGGGGTTATTTTAGCTTTTTTTAAATTAGGTATTTCTAGATGGTCAGTTAGTTTTAAATCTATTAAAAGCTGTATGCCATAGGCTTTATTTGGACTTGAAAAAATTAAATCTAATTCATCTTTTTTTCTATCTTTAGATATTCTTTTTAAAAGATGACCGTATTTTTTGATATAGGTTTTTAGTTTAGGATCTAAGGTGAAGTTTAATGTGGTGGCAAATCTAATAGCTCTTAAAATACGTAAAGCATCTTCTTTAAGGCTTATTTTAGGATTATTTACAGTTCTAATAATTTTATTATCCATATCTTGTCTTGCACCAATCAAGTCTATTTGTTTTCCCTCTTTATCAATACATAAAGTGTTTATGGTAAAGTCTCTTCTTTTAATATCTTCTTCTAGGGTATCAACATATTCTATTTTTTCTGGTCTTCTATGGTCTTTATATTTGATTTCTTTTCTAAATGTGGTTATTTCAAATTTTACTTTTTCAAAAACAATTGTTACTGAACCATATTCAGAATTAGTGGTTACAACTTCGGAAAAGATTTGATGAAGTTCTGCGGGAGTGGCATCAGTACATATATCTATATCAGTATATGTTCTTTTTAGGTATAAATCTCTTGGGTAACCTCCTACCATGTATGCGATATATCCATAATTACTTATTTTTTCTAATAATTTTATTGCAGTTTCGTACATCTATTTCTCCATTTTCTTTATTAAAAAAAGGCTTCAAAGCCTTAGTTTAATGCATCTTTTAATTTTGCGCCAGCTTTGATAGAAACAGCTGTTCTGGCAGGAATAGTTACAGCCTCACCAGTTCTTGGGTTACGACCTTGTCTAGCGTCTTTGTGTTGAGTAGCAAATGTGCAGAAACCAGTTAAAGTAACTTTTCCTTCACTTTTTAAACCTTCAACAATTCCGTTTAATACAGCATCTAATGCTCTAGTAGCATCTGCTTTAGTCATTCCTGTTTCTTCAGCAATATAATTTACTAAATTTTGTTTTGTCATTATAAATTTACCTCCCTTATATTGTTAAGCTATCTTGCTTACATTTACATGGTACCATGTTTGGTTAGAAAAATCAACACATTTTGACTTTTTTTTACGGTTTATTCTTTTATTTTTTTAGTTTGATAACTTATTTTTTAAGGAATTTAGTTTATTTTATATAAATGGTAATATTTTTGAATATTAAATAACGATAGCAAAGAGATTACCTGAGCCTTTATTGACAAGTTTTGATAACGTTTGTCTTAGTTTAAATCTTACAGCTTCAGGCATTAGAGAAAGTTTAGCTTGTATTCCTTCTTGAACAATAACATCTAGGCTCCTACCAAATATTTCACTTTTCCAGATATTTTCACTGCCAGAATCTTTATCCTTCATAAGGTAATTAATTAATTCTTTACTTTGAATTTCGGATCCAATAATAGGTTCAAATGTACTTTCAACATCTACTCTAATCATGTGAATAGATGGCGCGACTGCTTTTAATTTAATACCATATCTACTACCTTGTTTAATTATTTCTGGAGTATCTAATGTCATATCAGCTAAGGTTGGAGAGGCAACTCCATAACCAGTTTGTTTGACCATTTTTAAAGCGTCTTTTACTTGGTCATATTCTCTTTTGGCTTCTCCTAAGTCTTGGAAAAGGCTCAATAATTGTGAACGACTTGTTATATCGACACCAATTATTTCTTTTAATACTTCGTTATATAAATTAGCTGGCGTTTTGAGAGTTACTCTGACGTTACCAGTGGCGGTATCAACTTCTGAAAGATAAGCTTTTTCAATATATTCACATTCTTGTAATTTATCTGTAATTTGTTCAATGTCTCTTAGTTTATCAATTTCATGAACACTATTTCTAATGGTTTCGATATATGATTTTTTTAACCAATTATTTGGTTCTAGACAGGCTACCCAATCAGCCATTTCAACATCAATACAAACTACTGGGAATTCATATAATGCTTCTCTTAAAATGTTATAAGCATCTCTTTCACTCATGTTATCAATGTTCATTGGTATTACTGGTGCATTATATTTTTCTTTTAACTCTTCGGCTAAATTTTCAGTTTCTGGAAGCATTGGATGAGTTGAATTTACAATTACTATGAATGGTTTGCCTATTTCTTTTAATTCTTCGGCAATGCGGTTTTCTGCTTCAATATAGTCACTTCTATCAAATTCTCCTATTGAACCATCAGTTGTGACTAAAATACCGATGCTTGAGTGATCTTTGATAACTTTTTCGGTGCCTATTTCAGCAGCTTCGACGAAAGGTATGGATTCTTCATACCAAGGTGTGTGAACCATTCTAGGACCATTTTCATCTTCATAACCTTTAGCTCCATTTATTACATAACCTACACAATCGACTAATCTGACACTTGCTTCAAAGTCATCTATTTTTATGGTGGCGGCATTACTTGGTACGAATTTTGGTTCAGTTGTCATGATAGTTTTGCCTTGTGCAGATTGTGGTATTTCATCTAAGGTTCTTTTTCTTTCATATTCGTCTTCAATGTTTGGAACAACGAGGTTTTCAATAAATCTTTTAATAAAAGTTGATTTTCCTGTTCTGACTGCCCCTACTACGCCTAAATAAATATCTCCACCTGTTCGTTCGGTGATATTTTTGATAATGTCTATTTTTTCCATATTATCCCTACTTTCTTCATTTAAATATATGAATAAAATTATTAAATATTCATAAAAAAACATTGATTAAATCATTTTATCAATGTCTTTCGGTATGTTATCATTTACGACCGCATCGATGATTTTCTTTTGATTTTCTTCAGAGACAGGTCTACCGGTCATCTGGCTTAGTTCACTAATGACCTCTCTTAGGGTTCCTTCATCTTTTAAATTACCTTCCCCTAGTTTTTTAGCTAGATCAAGAATGGTTTGTTTATTAACGTTTGTCTTTTGTTCTACACGTTTGAAAAAGCTATCAGAAAATGCCATTTTAAAACCTCCTACATTAATATATGCATGAGGTTTTTTAAGGCTACTGCTCTCCTTTATTTTTAAAGTTTAATTTGATTGGAGTTCCGGTGAAGTCAAAGTTTTCTCTTATTTTATTTTCTAAGTATCTTTGGTATGAAAAATGAATTAATCCTTTACTATTAACACTAATATTGAATGTTGGTGGACAAATATTACTTTGGTGTGAAAAATATATTTTTAACCTTTTTCCTTTATATGAAGGTGGTAAGTTTAAAGCATAGGCATCGGTTATGACATTATTTAAACTACTAGTTGAGATTTGTCTATGAGCATTTTCGTTTGCTTGAATGATTTCTGGCATTAATGTATGAATGCGTTTTTTAGTCAAAGCTGATAGAAATACTACTTTGGCATAAGGAATAAAACTGAATTGGTATTTCATTTCTTCTTTCCAATGTTTCATGGATTTATCTTTATCTTGAATAGTATCCCATTTATTTATGGCAATAACAATGGCTTTGCCGGCTTCTATGGCATAACCAGCAATATGTTTATCGTGTTCGATGATTCCTTCTTCAGCATTTATTACTAAGACGCAAACGTCTGACCTATCAATAGCTTTTAATGAACGAAGTAAGCTATATTTTTCAGTGTTTTCATATATTTTTCCGCGTTTTCGCATACCAGCTGTGTCAATTACAACAAAGTCTTTATTTTGATATTTGAATGGTGTATCGATGGCATCTCTAGTGGTTCCGGCTATAGGACTTACTATAACTCTTTGTTCGTTTAAAATGGCATTAACTAAGCTACTTTTGCCAACATTTGGACGTCCTATAACTGAGAACTTTATGGTGTCTTCATCATATTCCTCTTTTATTTCCTGAAAATTTTTGGTTATTTCTTCTAAAAGAGCAGCAACACCATTATTGTGTTCAGCGGATAACTCAATATATGTGTCAAAGGCTAAGTCATAAAAGTCATATTGATGTTCTTGATATGATTTAGCGTCAGTTTTATTTATAGCAACGATTACTGGTTTTCCACTTTTCTTTAATATATCTTTAACTACATAATCATTGGTAGTTAATCCTTCTTTTCCATCAACTACGAATACAATGATATCAGCTTCGTCGATAGCTAATTCGGCTTGGCCTTTTATTTCAGCATTAAAACTAGCTTCAGTTATGTCGATACCACCTGTATCTATTAAATGGAAGCTATAGTCTAAGTAATTAACTGTGCCATAAAGTCTATCCCTAGTTACTCCTGGAGTATCGTTTGTGATTGCTATTTTACTACCAACTAAACGATTGAATATTGTGGATTTTCCGACGTTTGGTCTTCCGACTAATGCGACTATTTGTTTACGCATAATTATCACCTACTTTATTATTTTACTTTCTTTTTTTATTTTTTTTGCTTTTTTTCCATATATGATAGTACTATTTTCTAAGATTTGTCCTAATTCAATAGTATTTAGGCTTGTTTTGGCTTCGAGATAAAGATGAAAACCTTTTTTATAGATTATAAAATTATTTAAAGTTTTTTTATTTAATGTAAATATATCTTCTATTTCATACAAAAAAGAATCTTTAATGATTTCAATATTGAGTTCTATTTGGTCATTAAAGTAATCTAAGTATTCAAGGTTTTCTTTTTGCATATCAATAATTATTCCATAGTTTATATCTTGGTATATAAAAACATTATAATATCCATTTAAGTTTATGGAATATTTATTTAGAAGTTGGATTAAATTTTTTTCTATTTGATTATAGTCTTTTAAATCACAGTTTTTGAGATAAAAGTGGCCTATAATATTATTATCTATGATAAGTTTCATCATATCACCTAACAATAGTGTATGAAACTTAAAGATATATGTTATTCTACATAGTTCTTTCTATTTTTTTATGAATTTCTTCTTTGCCATCTTTAGTGATGCTGGAGAATGTGACAAATTCATCACCTACTACAAGATCTAAATCTTTTAAAATCATGTTCCTTTGTTTTTGTCTAGCAGTAATACCTATTTTATCTACTTTAGTGGCAACGATAGTAACTGGTATTTTATAATATTTTAAGAAATTATACATTAGTATATCATCGTTAGTTGGGCGGTGACGAAAATCGATTAATAGAAAGACACATTTTAGATTTTTTCTATTGATTAGATAATCTTCTATCATTAAGCCGAATTTTTTTCTTTTTGTTTTGTTTACTTTAGCATATCCATATCCTGGTGCATCTACTAGATAAAATTCATCATTAACATTATAAAAATTAATTGTTTGTGTTTTACCAGGTCTACTTGATGTTCTAGCAAAGTTTTTTCTATTGATTATAGTATTTATGAAACTACTTTTACCAACATTAGATCTTCCGACAAGCATATATTCTGGTTTATTATCTGTTGGATATTGACTTCGGCGAATAGCCAATACTGATAAATCAACTGATTTAATCTTCATTTTGATCACCTTTATTCCTATAAAGTATAACAAATTTGGCATGAAAAGTAAAGATATGGTTATTTTTGAAAACTTTTTTGTGATTTTTTTAAGAAATTTTGATTTTTTAAAGGAAATTAAGGATTTACGTCGTATGTTTATATATGAAGGGGCTTAGAAAGGAGATATATGAAAAAAGTTTTATTAATTGTATTTATGTTTGTTTTAACTATTCCGGTTTATGGACTTGAGAACGTAAAATACAAATATTATCGTCTTAACAGAGTAAATGGCCCTTTGGTATTTAAAAATGAGGTTAATGAGGAGTTTCCACTTATCGATGAAGAAAATCCTATTAAGGGTGAGTTAAGTAAACTTTCTTTAGAAAAGCCTGAGTTAAAAGATGGAAGAGAAATTTATGAATATGATGGATATCATTATTTACAAATACCGCTTATTGATGAAATAGAAATACGAACTGATAGCTTATCTAGTATTTCTCAAATTAGGATTTCTTTATTCAATGGTGAAGTTAACTATGAAACTGAAAGTGATGGTAATTTAGGTCACGACGAAAAGGCAAATTTTGTTTTGAGCAGACCAGTAACTCTTAATAATTTAATGATTAAGTACAGAACTGGTGTCGGTGATAACTTTCATTGGATAGTTATTGACTTCAAAAGTGAAGGTATTATTGCAAGTTCGTGTTATATTTCAGCAGCGGCTGATTCAAATCATAGTTTAACTGGAAATCGAAGTGTTTTAAATGATTCTGCTCTAAAAAATGTTTATTTGCCAGAAAAATCTGAAAATACTAATTTGAAATATGTTGGTGAAACCAAATTATATCAATATTTTGATTATCAATATCAATCATATAAAATTGAAAAGGAATATTATCCTGATTATTTAAATGAACCTATTGGCAACTATATTTACAAGGATAGTGATGATTATATTATTGTCAATGATGAATTAGATAATGAGAATTCTAATGAAGAAAGTTCTAATGTGGTGTTAGAGGAAAGTAAATCATTTGAAAAAAATGATAAAAATTATTTAGATACTATTGACAATGCTTTAGTTAATGATGTAAAGGAAATTCCCAAAAAAATAGAAAATAAAAAATTAAATGAATCTAACACTAAAGACAAAATTGATTCCCCTGATACTAGTGTTTTGAGCCCAAAACAATACCAAAGTGTTTTAAAAGTAGACGATAAAAAAACGAGTTCTAATGGTGTGAATACAAAAGTTTATTATTATTTTGTATTGGTGTTATTAGTTATATTATTATTAATCATGTTAAAAATTAGAAATCGTTTTAGGCAAAGTTATAGATGATATTTAAAATCATCTATTTTTTTGGGAAAAATGGATAAAAATATTGACTTTATATATATTTTAATGATATACTTTATAAGTAAATTGCTTTGGGGAATTAGCTCAGTTGGCTAGAGCACCTGCTTTGCACGCAGGGGGTCAAGGGTTCGAGTCCCTTATTCTCCACCAAAATGATAGTTTAGCCCTTATTTTATAAGGGTTTTTATTTTGGAATATCACAGTTATATCATTATTTTCTCCACAAAATTTAAAGAAGCTGTTGCTGTATCTACTATTGATAAAATATTAGTAATTGATGTATTTAATTATCAAGTATCAAAAGAAAATAAAGAAAAAGTAAAAAGTTTAGTTTATGAAAAGCTAGAAAAGTATTTCAATATATTACTAATAGAAATAGATGTGCATAATTATGATGATAGTGAATTTATAAATGCTTATTTAAAAAAATCATAAACTTATTATAATTAGATTATAGTTGATATAAATATTTTAAATCATTATACTTTCTCCTTTACTTTTTTATTACTATATTAAAAATGTTAAAGGCTCATTGAATTTTATAACAAAAAGTGTTAATATAGTTTATAAATTATTAGGAAGCAGAAAGTTTGCTACTAAAACAATTTATTTACTTACATTTTTATTTCATTTTGGTGGCAAATTACATATTTTTGTCACCTTTTAATTTATAAGTGAGAAAGGAGAAAAATATGAATAATAATCAATATACTTTTACTTATGAAAATGAACCGAATGATAAGAATATTTATTATATGTTTCAACGTTTAATATTACCGACTATTATTTCTTCACAATATAAGCCTTATAAAAAGTATTGGGAAGATTATAAACGTTTATTATCAATTTTTACAAAATGGATAGGTATCTATTATAATAATGGTAATAGCTTAAAACTTATAAATGAAGATGATTTTAAGGAAACTGATTCTTTAATAACTGATCTTAAATTCAATTGTTTAGAAATAGAGACAGAATACATTGAAGAAATAGATATTTGGTATAATGAGTTTTTAGAATTATGGAAAAAATCAGATTTGATTAAAGGGAGGGAAAATTAATATGTCAAAAGAAAGCAAAATAACATTAAAAGACGGAACTACAATTAAAGTTACTGGAGGAGGAAAAAAAGATAATGCTTCAGTGTCTATTTATCAAGGAGATTATAGAGATAAAGATAATCATTCTGCAACTCATATAAATATTAATGGAAAAACTGGAAAAGGAAGTATTGTGGAACACGGAACTAATCATTCAAATCAGCAAAAAACTGATACGCAATGTTATTTAACATCTGCTTGTATGAAACATTTTCAAAATGAATTTGATGATAACTGCTATGAATTAACTGTTTTAAGATGGTTTAGAGATAATTTTGTTTCAAAAGAGGACATTGAGCTATATTATAAAGTTGCTCCTACAATAGTCCAAAATATTGATGAATTAGATGACAATGAACAAATATATAATTATATATATAGCCATATTGTAGAAGCTTGCGTTAAAGCTATTGAAAATGGTGACTATGATTTTGCATATAGTAGATATAAAAGTAGTGTTTTAGCTTTAAATGAACAATTTGGTAAAAAAGAAAAAGATCAAGAAACCGGTTTTGTAAAGAAACTTGGTGCTTTACATAGTATACCTACTTTAGCATAATATCATTTTTTTATTTTTATAAAATTGATCTTAATACTATGATTAAAAAAGTATATACAAAAAGTCTATCATGAAAATTCATGGTAGACCTTTTTATTTCAAAATAATTTTAAGAAATTGTTTTTTACCTTTTTGAATAACTAATTCATTATTGATGAAATCTTGTTCATTCATAATGTGTTTAGTATCATTCATTTTTTCGCTATTAAATTTAATACCGTTTTGTTCAACCATTCTTCTAGCTTCTGATTTCGATGGAAGGAGTTTTATATTTACTAAAAAGCTTAATACATCTAAGTTTTCATTTAGAATATTTTTATCTAAAGTTATAGTTTCAATATTAGTTGGTATTCCGCCTTTGGCAACGGTGTTATACCTTTGTTCAGCTTGTTTTATATACTTTTCACCATGGTACATTTTGATGATTTCTTTAGCATATATTTTATGTGCTTCAACAATGTCACCATTCATAATTTCATCTATTTCATCTTTAGATAAATCTGTTGTTAATTTAAAATAATCTATTAAAACGTTGTCAGGTATTTGCATTGATTTTTCATACATAACTTCAGGTGAATCAGTTAAGCCGATATAGTTATCTAAAGATTTACTCATTTTATTTTTACCATCTAAACCTACTAAAAGTGGGAATGTTAAAACATCTTGAGGTTCTTGTCCATAATCTTTTTGCAATTCTCTACCAACTAACAGATTAAATACTTGGTCAGTTCCACCAATTTCTACATCGGCATGAAGTGCGACTGAGTCATAACCTTGCATTAGTGGATATAAAAACTCATGGATGCCAATTGGAGTATTATTTTTAAATCTTTTATTAAAGTCGTCTCTTTCTAAGATTCTGGCGACAGTATATTTGCTAGTAAGGCTTAGTATATCACTGAAGTTCATTTCACCAAGCCATTTTGAGTTATAGACAACTTTTGTTTTTTCTGGGTCTAATATTTTAGTTACTTGTTTAAAATAAGACTCACCACTTTTTCTTGTTTCTTCAAAAGTTAAGGCTGGTCTAGTTTTAGATTTACCGCTTGGATCACCAATCATAGCAGTGAAATCTCCAATTACGAAGATTACTTCATGACCCATATCTTGAAAGTATTTTAAGGCTCTTAATACAACTGTATGTCCTAGATGTAAATCTGGTCTTGATGGGTCAGCTCCTAATTTGATTTTTAATTTTCTTCCACTTTTTATTTTTTCTTTTAATGTTTCTTCACTATAAATATTTTCAGCTTTTGCTAAAATTAATTCTAATTCTTTTTGCATGTTTTCATTTCCTTTCTAAAAAAGCACATTTCACTATAATATAGAGACGAATTATCGCGGTACCACTCTATTTCACAGTTAAATGTGCACTTATTTATCAGTAACGGAATAACCCGATTAAACTCATAATAGTGTAATTCAGATATTCATAATTGCTTATTTACACCAACCATAAGCTCTCTATATTTAATTATAAAATCCTACTAAATATTAATCACTGTTTAATTTATGTAATAATTTTATCATATTTTAATTTTCTTGACAACAATTAATGTAATTTATTTACTAAACTGTTTAATTAATTGTTTAGCTTTTAGGGTTTTGGCTTTATCTTGCCATTCAATGTGAGGAGCAGATACTGGATCTGTAAGGATTTTAATACGGTCTTTATTTTGTAAGATATAATCAACACTTTCTTTTTCATCATTAACAATAACGCCTATCATAGTGTTTCCGATATTAGGATTTAATTTGTAAGCAAAATCTATAGCTGTGCTTCCTTTTGGAAGTTCTATGATATCACCTTTTGGGGTATAGACATAAATAGTAGTACTTAATAGTTCTCTTTTTACTCTATTGACAAATTCGGCATTATCAGAAATTATAGAGTTTAATTCAGTGATTGATTTAAAAAATTGATATTTGTTTTTCAAATCTTTTTGCATAGTATCTTCAGCATCATTTTTATGTAGTTCCCAATAAGCCGGAAGACCATAAGTATCAATTTTATCCATATCATGAGTTCTTATTTGAATTTGGACTAGTCTATCACTTGGTCCAAAGACGGTTGTATGAAGTGATTGATACATATTTGTTTTAGGATTAAAGATGTAATCTTTAAATTTACTATTAATTGGTGGATAAACACTATGGACGTACCCTAGAGTTCTAAAGCAGTCATTTATATCACTTACCATTATTTTAATAGCAATTAAGTCATGAACATCAATAACTTTTTTCCCTTTAATTAATTGTTTATATAAACCATATATGCTTTTAATTCTTTGTTTATGCTTAAACGGAATGTTATTGTCAGCTAGGGTGTTACCTATTTGTTCTAATGTTTCATACATGACACTATCTAAGTTATCTTTAAGTTGTGATAATTGATTAGAAATATAGTTATAATAGTCTTTTCTTAAATAGTATAATGATAAGTCTTCAAGTTCTGATTTTATTTGATATGCTCCTAAATAGTAGGCTAGTGGTGAAAATATTTCCATGGTCTCTAAGGCATTTTCTTTTTGTTTAAATTCACTTTTGTATTCTAAGGTACGCATGTTATGGAGTCTATCAGCTAGTTTAATTATGATAATTCTAACATCTTTTTCTAAGCTTGTTATTATTTTTCTAGTATTTGTAGCAACTTGTTGCTGTTTTGATGAAAAATTCATTTTACTTATTTTAGTAACGCCATCAACTAGGTTAGCAATTGTTTGGTTAAATTCATTAGCGATTTTTTCTTTATTCATACTTGTATCTTCAATGGTGTCATGAAGTAATGCTGCACAAATGGTATCTGAATCGGCTTTCATTTGTGATAATATAAAAGCGACAGATAATGGATGGACAATATAATCTTCACCACTCTGACGCTTTTGTCCTTCATGCATTTTATTTGCACACCAAAAGGCTTTAGAAATCATATCTAAAGATTTCTCATTTTCTATGTAATTTCTTACATTATTCATTAAATCGTTATAACTCACTTCCCTCATATTTTACACCCCACTACATATAATTTATTGTTAATAATACTACTATTTTAAGAGAAATGCAAGAAGATTTTTAGTTTTTTAATTTTTTTGATATTGAATTATGTTTAAATTACAGATATACTAATATTGGTGGTATTATGAAAATAATAATTATTGTATTAAGCTGTTTAATTTTAAGTGGGTGTGCGAATCATAATGTTATATGTGTACGTGAGAATGATATAGATGAGGGACAAATGAAAGAAGTACAAAAAATATCATTTATTAACAATAAAATAGATGAATATAGTATTGATATTCAATTTAAGGTTAACAATGATGCTTTAGAGTATAGGAAAGTAATTTTTGAAAGTTTGAAAAATTCCTTTGATAGATATGATGGAAAAGATGGGATAAAATATACTGTTCAAGAAAAGGATAAGCGTATAGAAATTAATATTAAAGGTGATTATGATAAAATGAGCGATGATTTAGGATTTGATAAAGATGCGAGTTTAAATGAAGTTATAGAATTTTTAGAAAATGATGGATATACTTGTAAGTACTGATAAAGTGCTTTTTATTTAAAAATAATGGGTTTTTGTTAACCCATTATTTTAATCCTATTTCTTCAAAAATGCTATTTAAATCTTCTTCTTTGTTTGTATAACCGCTAATATCTTTAACAACTTTTTTATCTTGAATGGCAAGGGTAAGTGGAGTTCCCCAACTTGAGTTATCATCAAAGTAATCTAGTGATGATATAATGTTTTGGACATCCTCACTATCCATTGTATCAATTTCTAAAATATAAGCTGGCAAATCATTTTCACCGGCATACTCATTTAAATATGGTAAGTATTGTTCACAATAACTACATGTTGATTGAGTAATGGCCATAATGAATGGAGTATCACTATTATATAAGCAATCATATTGGTCAGCTGTTAGTCTAGCTAAGTTTGTGTATTCTTCATCTGTTTGAACCCCACAAGTAAATTTAACAAAATTAGAATCTTTTAAAAATTTATTGATTGCATCAGTTTTGTTTATATTTTTATCTAATCCGTTAGTAACTTTACCATTTTCAACAATGACTAAAGCTGTGTCATCGTAAGATGCCTTATCGGTTTTTAAATCATTTTTGATATTTTTTAAATCTGAATTTGATAATTCATCACTAAGATAATAAATCCCGCGTCCAATTTCTTTGGCTGCTTCATTTAAGGCTTTTTTTTCATTATTATTTAAGCCATCAGATATAGCTAAAGCAAATTTACTATCTTGTTTAGATAAGCATTCATATTGTTTATAGTTAATACTTCCTAAGTTACTATAATCAGAGTCAGCTTTAACACTACAGGTAAATGTTTTATCTGGTTCTGGCCAAAAAGCAATAGCAAGTATAACTGCGACAATTAAAATTATTGAAATAAAAAATATTAGCATTCTTTTGTTCTCATTCATATTGTACCTCTTCTTTCCTTTTATATAATAACACATTTAACGTTTTTATATCAATATTTTGATATGAAATTTTAATGAAAATGGTTATTTTTTAATGAGTTTTTTAGGAATTTAATTTAGAGTGTTAATGCTTTTTTAAGAAACAATTTTTACCTTTGAGAGAAATTTCGGATACACATTAATATTTAGTTTTAATATATAGTCGCTTTAAAATATTTGAGTAAATTTGTTTTATTACTTCTATTTTATGAAATACATTTAATGGTATATTATTATTTTTTTATTTATATATTTTAATATGAAATATTTAATGCTTTTATTTAAAGGTTTTATTATTGGAACTGCAAAGATTATTCCTGGAGTAAGTGGGGCGATTATTGCAATGAGTTTTGGGGTTTACGAAAGGCTTGTAAATATTATGTCAAAGCCAACAAAAATAAGGGCTAATGATGTAAAGTTTATGCTTTTTTTAGGAATTGGAGGAGCTATTGGGGTTGGTTTTTTTAGTAAATTTGTGATTTGGTGTCTTGAAACGATATATTTTCCTATTATGTTACTTTTTATAGGCTTAATTATTGGTGGCTTGACTGATGTTTTACACGAAATAAAAAAAGACGGAAATAATTTGTCCAAAGGGTTAATTTTTGTTATTTGTTTTAGCCTAGTATATTATTTAATTAATATTAAGAAGATGAATGTTAGTTTAAATAATTCTTTAGTTTATGTTTTTATGGGAATAACAGAGTCTTTGACTACAGTAATACCTGGTATTAGTGGAACAGCAATATTTATGGCTTTGGGATGGTATGAAAAATTGTTAGAAGTTTTTGAGCATATGGTTGGTTTAAATATTAATATGGAAATTATTTTATTTTTTATAAGTTTTATTATTAGTACTATAATGGTTTCTAAGTTAATTACTTTTCTTTTTAAAAAATATAAGTCTTTGGCTTATACTGGGGTTTTAGCTTTTATGATAGCATCGCTTGAAATTATGATGGAAAAAGCTTTATTTAGTGAATTTTCTTTTTTGGAATTTATTTTGGGAATAATATTTTTTATTATTGGAGTTTTAGGTACTAGGAAAATTAATAATCTTTTTAGCAAGTTTTCTAGGTAATATCATATTATTATTTAGGAGTGATTTTATGGATAAGAAAATACCAAAAGTATATGCGAATAAGATAGAAGGAAAAGCTGGAAACAATAAGGATGTTTATTATTCACATTTAGAAGATGAGATTACTAATGAACGTAGTCCAAAAGTATTAGAAAAAAATGTAAATCAAAAGATTAATGATATATTTAATTCTACTAACTATATTTATAAAGCTGATGTTAGACTTACTTTAAAAAGTGGAACAGTGGCTAAAAGGATTGTGGGACGTAATTCTACGCATTTAATTACAATAGATAATGAGCTGATTCCTTTAACTGATATTTTGGATATTGAAAAAAGCTAATGGTGGTTAGCTTTTTCAATTATAGAAAGATAAATTTTTATAATTACTATAGTCTTTTTATATATTTTTTTAATTCTGTAACAGAATTAAACGCATTAATATTACTATTTTGAACTTCTAAAAACAAGTCTTTATCTATAGGCATTCCATAAGATAATAAAGTATAATTATCTAAGATTGCAAGATTTTTCTTGATAAATTTTTGATATTTTATAATTTCTGCATTAGTAAATGGTTTTAAAGTTTCTAATAATTTATCATAAGGTGAAATTAGTTTATTGTCATTTATTTCATATTCATTTAATAGTGTATTTAATAATAAGCTGACGGTGTCAACACTCTCAAGCTGATTAGGGAAATGTCTTTCAAATAGCTTAATGGTTTTGTAAACACCTTCAGTTTCTGCTTGATGTTCATCACTTACCAATTCGTGTTGCATAAGATATAAGTCATCATCAACATTGCCAATGAAATAATATGAAATGATATTTATTGATATTTCAATAAGTTGTTTCAATCTTTTGTTACCATATTTTTTTGCTTCATCATTATATTTACTAATTGGTACAGCCCACTGATAAAATTTAGCAAATTGATTAGCGTGTTCTAATTCATGAAATAATAAATGAAATATTTTAAAGTAATTATTGGCAGAATAATTATAACGTAAGCTTAATCTTGGGAAAGTAATATTATTAATATTTTCTTGACCAGTACCAAAAACAGACATAAATGTTGGAATATCGGCTACAATCATAGTTATATTTTCAGTTTTAGGTTCTGCATAAGCAATAGAATTATTAGGTGAAGTTTCTTTATAATCAGGTTGAGTTGTATAATTTTTATTCAATTTATATTTTATTTTACTCTTATGATTAAAATCTCTTTTTATTATTTTTTTTAAAATTTCTTCAACTACATTAATATCATATTCATTAGTCTGAACTTTTTTAATAGTTTTGTCAGTAAATTTCATTTCTATCACCTTTATTAAATAGTAAAAAAAGTTACAAAAATTGTAACCTTTTAGTTCCTAAATGGTCGGGAAAACAGGATTTGAACCTGCAACCCCCTGGTCCCAAACCAGGTGCTCTACCAAGTTGAACTATTTCCCGATATAATGGCGCGCCCAATAGGAGTCGAACCCATAACCTTTTGATCCGTAGTCAAACGCTCTATCCAATTGAGCTATGGGCGCACATTATAATCCTTGTGACACATATAAATATTATCACAAACAGGTATTATAGTCAAGCTCAATTGCTTTATTTAATATTATGTAATAATATTAAATAATATGTAATTAGAATTTTCATATTGTTTTTTAAAACCGTTGATTTTCCAACGGTGTTTTTTTAAATGGTGGTTTCGGACAGAATCGAACTGCCGACACGAGGATTTTCAGTCCTCTGCTCTACCGACTGAGCTACGAAACCATAAATGGCGGTTCCGACGGGAATTGAACCCGCGATCTTCTGCGTGACAGGCAGACGTGATAACCGCTACACTACGGAACCATGGTTGCGGGAGCTGGATTTGAACCAACGACCTTCGGGTTATGAGCCCGACGAGCTACCAAACTGCTCCATCCCGCGATATAAATTAAATGGCGGAGAAAGAGGGATTCGAACCCCCGCGCCGTTTCCGACCTCCCGGTTTTCAAGACCGGTCCCTTCAACCAGACTTGGGTATTTCTCCATGTGGTGCCTGAGGCCGGACTTGAACCGGCACGGGATTTGACTCCCGCAGGATTTTAAGTCCTGTGCGTCTACCTATTTCGCCACTCAGGCGCTTTAAAAGTCATAAGACTTAATAACTAAAATGGTGGCCTGTCCGGGATTCGAACCCGGGACCCTTTGATTAAAAGTCAAATGCTCTACCGACTGAGCTAACAGACCATAATGGTTGCCTCGGCTAGATTCGAACTAGCGCATGCCACAGTCAAAGTGTGGTGCCTTACCGCTTGGCTACGAGGCAATAAGTGGTGGAGAGAGATGGATTCGAACCATCGAACCCGAAGGAACAGATTTACAGTCTGCCGCGTTTAGCCACTTCGCTACCTCTCCAAGTAATAATTAATCGAGGTCTCATTATTTTTAGTTGGTTGCCTCGGCTGGATTCGAACTAGCGCATGTCGCATTCAGAGTGCGATGCCTTACCACTTGGCTACGAGGCAATATAAAATGGTGCCGGAAATAGGACTTGAACCCACAACCTACTGATTACAAGTCAGTTGCTCTACCAGTTGAGCTATTCCGGCAAAAAAATGGTGGGCGCTATAGGACTCGAACCTATGACCCCCTGCTTGTAAGGCAGGTGCTCTAACCAACTGAGCTAAGCGCCC
>CALVRA010000014.1 GCA_944358415.1 uncultured Bacilli bacterium
TGTATGCTTAAATTTCGGAAATATTTTCCCGTTAATGTTTACTTTTTTTCGGGACATTTTCCCAAGTTATTGACAACTCATCAAAACAAAAATAACAAACTATAAACCTTTAATCACATCTTATTTGAACAAGCATACAACCTCTATTTCCATAAGCACTTTTAAACTCCACTACATCTTTATTATGACTTAAAACTTGCACACATGTCTCACGCATAATTCCCATACCTATTCCATGTACAATATTAACTATTTCATTACCCATTTTCTTATTATCTTTAACAAAATCATTAATAGCCACTCTTGCACTATCCCTATCATAACCGTGCAAATCAAGTTTTGGCAAACTATCTATAAAAATTACTTCATTAATTGTCATAATTACATCCCCAAAAAAAATTATAACACACCTAAAAAGAAAACTCTACCAATCATAGAATTTTCTATAACATTTATAAACTACTGTCCGCACAAATAACTGCTTGAGCCGCAGCTAAAATAGCTGAAGGCACTCTATATGGTGAACAAGAAACATAATCAAGACCAATCTTATTAAAAAACTTAATACTCTCAGCATCGCCACCATGTTCACCGCAAACGCCAAGCTCAATCTTATCATTAGCAAGTCTTGCAAGCTTAACAGCCACCATCATAAGTTTACCAACACCCTCTTTATCAATTGTCTTAAAAGGGTCAAACTTTAATATACCTTTCTTATAATAACTATCAATAAATGAACCAGCATCATCTCTAGAAAAACCAAAAGTCATCTGCGTCAAATCATTAGTTCCAAAACTAAAGAAATCTGCTTCTTTTGCAATTTTATCCGCTTGAATCACACTACGTGGTACCTCAATCATTGTTCCAATTTTATAAGAAATATTATTATTTTTATTTAATTTTAAAGCCACATCTTGAATTATCTTCTTCAAATAATTAAGCTCACTAACATCACCAACAAGTGGTATCATAATCTCTGGCTTCACTTCAATTCCGTGTTTTAAAACCTTAATAGCAGCTTTGAATATTGCCGTTGTCTGCATAACCGCAATCTCTGGATAAACAATCGAAAGCCTGCACCCACGAAGTCCCATCATCGGATTAAATTCTTTTAAAGAATCAATCTTCTGATAAACATCTTCCACTTTTACCTTTAAACTTTTAGCTAATTCTCTAACTTCTTCATCAGTCTTTGGTAAAAATTCATGTAAAGGTGGGTCTAAATATCTAATTGTAAGCACTTTCCCATTAGCTGCTTTAAAAAGTTCTTCAAAATCTTCAGTCTGCATTCCTAAAAGAACTGTTAAAGCCCCCACTCGCTCCTTTTCACTTGGTGCGACAATCATCTTTCTAATAGCCAAAATCTTATTTTTTTCAAAAAACATGTGCTCGCTCCTGCATAAACCAATTCCATCAGCGCCAAAAGAAAGTGCCAAATTAGCATCTTTAGCTAAATCCGTATTTGCTCTAACCCCAAGTTTTTTATACTTCTTTGCCCAATCAAGCATTATCAAAAGATTATCGTTTAAATCAAAATCAGTAGTTTCAAGTACACCCTCATAAACATTACCACTAGTTCCATCTAAAGATAAATAACTATCATTAGTAAACTGCATACCATTAATAATCATTATCTTCTTTTTTTCATCAATAACAACATCTTCACATCCACTAATACAACATTTACCAATACCTCTAGCCACTACTGCTGCATGCGATGTCATACCACCTCTAACCGTTAAAATACCATTCGCGTATTTCATCGCCTCAATATCCTCTGGTGAAGTCTCTTCCCTAACCAAAATAGTTGGTATTTTTTTATCATAACAAGTTTTAACCTCTTCTACATTAAAACAAATCTTTCCAGAAACAGCCCCAGGAGATGCTGGAAGTCCCTTAGTAAGTGCTTTTCTACTGGCTAAAACTTTAGGATCAAAATTCTTATGAAGTAATGAATTAATATCATCAGGATTTAATCTCATAATAGCCTCTTTTTCATCAATTAACCCTTCTTTAACCATATCCACCGCAATTTTCAAAGCCGCCAAAGGAGTTCTCTTACCACTTCTTGTCTGTAACATATAAAGCTTATCGTTTTCTACCGTAAACTCCATATCTTGCATATCCAAATAATGCTTTTCTAAAAGTTTACTATAACCCTGTAACTCTTGATATACCTTAGGTTTTTCTATCGCAAGTTTATTAATTGGAAGTGGAGTTCTCACTCCAGCAACAATATCCTCACCTTGAGCTTTCACTAAATATTCACCATATAGCTCATCAGTTCCATCAGCTGGATTTCTTGAAAAAATAACCCCAGTCAAAGAAGACGTGCTTAAATTACCATATACCATTTCTTGAATATTAACTGCCGTCCCTAAATCATCAGAGATATTATTCATTTGCCTATAAACCTTAGCTCTATCATTATTCCAAGACCTAAACACAGCCGTAATCGCCTGCATTAACTGAAGTAAAGGTTCTGACGGAAAATTTTCTCTAACAAGTTTTTTATATATTTTTTTAAAAGCCTGAGTAATAAAAGCCATATCATCCGCACTTAACTCTAAATCACTTTTAACTCCTTTTTTGTCCTTATATCTTGTTAAATAATCCTCAAACTCTTCTTTACCCTTACCCTTAACAACATCCGCAAACATCATAATAAGTCTTCTATAAGAATCATAAATAAAACGCTTACTCTCTTCATCTTTAGATAAAGATAAAACAATTTCATCATTAAGTCCTAAATTTAAAATTGTATCCATCATACCTGGCATACTTGTAGGACTACCACTTCTAACTGAAAGTAAAAGTGGATTATCAATACTTCCTAAAGTCTTACCAGTCTTTTCCTCAACCGCCTTAACTGCTTTTAAAATTTGTTTTTGAACATTCTCATTCAAAAGATTTCCTTCCCTAAAATATAAATTACAAGCCTCAGTTGTTACCGTAAGTCCATAAGGAACAGGAAGTCCCATATTAGTCATCTCTGCCAAATTAGCGCCCTTACCACCTAATAAACTTCTCATATCTTTATTGCCTTCATCAAACAAATAAACATACTTTTCCATCATTATAGCCTCCTTTAATTCTTATAAGCTCTAGGATGAGCTTTCAAATAAACTTGCCTTAATCTTTCATTAGAAACATGAGTATAAATTTGTGTTGTCGATAGACTCTCATGTCCAAGTAAATCTCCAACACTTTTCAAATCAGCTCCTTCATTTAACAAATGCGTCGCATAAGTATGCCGAAGCGTATGCGGTGTAACATGCGTTTTTAAACCAGCCTTTCTCGCGCACTGCGTCACTATTTTTCTAATTTCTCGTTCATTTAATTTTAAAGCTTTTTTTCCTATAAGTAAATAAGGACTATCTCTATGATCAATTTCTAAATATTTATCAATCAAATCCGCACATTTACTTCCATAATAAACATATCTTTCCTTATTACCTTTACCCAAAATAAGTATCTTTTTTTCTTTAAAATCAATATCTTTAAGTTTTATCAAAGCAAGCTCACTAACTCTAATTCCACTAGAATAAAGCATCTCTAATATTAGTGCATCTCTAAGTCCATATTTATTACTTCTATCAGGATAATTAAGTAATTTTTCTAAATCATCATAATTCAAATAATTAGGTAAAGTTTTTTCTATTTTAGGATTACTAATAAGCCTCATAAAATTATCTTTAATAATCCCTTCACCTTCTAAATATTTAAAATAACTTTTTAAAGAGCTAACCTTCCTTGAAATACTACGGTTACTATATTTATCTTCATATAATTTTCTTAAATATTCTCTAACAGTATCGATAGAAATATCATCACCAGCAAAATCATAAAACTCTATTAAATCAGTTCTATAACTTTTTATAGTATAATCGGAAAATCCTCTTTCATATTTTAAATAATCTAGAAATTTGTAAGCATTTTTCATATTCTCACCTACATTAACTAGTATACCACATTTTGAAAAGAAAAACTGATGAAATTATAAATACCATGTAAAAACGGCTGTAAACGCCGTATATTTTTTTAAATAGCTCTGCTTTTTATTCCTTTATTAAAATAAAACTAACACAATTATTTAATAATGACATTTAAAAGGAAAAGCTATCTAACTTTTCCTTTTAAATTATATTTAACTAAAACCTTATCCATTTTCTTTTTACCATCATCAGACATTTCTGTTAAAGGAAGTCTTGGTATACCATAATTATAACCCATTTTATTTAAAGCATATTTTACCGGTATTGGATTAACCTCACAAAATAACGTGTTAATCATATCCATTGCCTCTACCTGCATTTTCCCAGCTTTTTTATAATCGCCTTGCCAAAAACTTTGAAGCATCTCTACTGTATATTCTGGCATTACATTAGAAAGCACTGAAATAACACCTTTTCCACCTAAAGATAAAATTGGAATTACTTGATCATCATTTCCAGAATATATATCCAAATCATCACCACATAAATTAACTATTTTAGCCACTTGTGAAATATCGCCACTCGCCTCTTTAATACCAACAATATTCTCTGTTTTAGATAATTTATAGCAAGTTTCTGGTAAAATATTTACCCCTGTTCTTGATGGAACATTATATAAAATAATAGGTATATTAACAGAAGAAGCTATTTTATTAAAATGAACTATCAATCCATCTTGCGTTGCCTTATTATAATAAGGGGTTACTAAAAGAAGTCCATCAGCCCCAACTTTTTCTGCATACTTGCTCATATTAATCGCACTCATCGTATTATTACTACCTGTTCCAATAATAACTTTTATTCTTCCAGAAGCCCTATCTATCGCATATTTAACAAGTTTTTTTCTTTCTTTTTCATTCATCGTTGATGACTCACCTGTAGTTCCACATACAATCAAAGAACTAACACCAGCTTCTATCTGACTATCTACAAGTTTTCCAAATTCCTCATAATTAACATCAGTTTCTGTAAATGGCGTTGCAATTGCTGTTCCAACACCTTTAAATAATTCTTTTTTCAAATTAATCACCTTTTACCTTTCTTAAAATACTTTTAAAGTATATCACAATTTTAAAATATTTAAATATTTTAAAATTACCCACCAAAGCTAAAAAATCCACGAAAAAAAGAACTATCTTCTAGTTCTTTTCATTTCTTTGTCATATAAAGAGCCATCAAACAAAGGCATTTGGCCCTCTAATACACCGTTTTTATTAACCTTTCTTCTTTGAACTTTTCTCGGATGATTCAATTCGTGTTCTATCCTAGCCCTTTGTAAAATCGTTAATTCACCGCTTTTCGTAAAAATTTTTGCTTTATAATTTTTCTTTCCCATTAAAATTCCTCTAACAGTTTTATATCTATAAAATTCTTTTTGAAGTTTTACTTTAGCTTCCCACAACATATTTTGGGCTTCTCTCTCATCAGAATTTTTCAATCTTAAATAATAATTCAAGACATCTCTAAAATAACTATTAACATATCTCTTAGAAAAAAGAAATTCTAAAAACTTTTCATCTTTAATTTCATTCAAAAAATTATTCATATAATAACTTGCTTCTTCTTTAGAAATACTAGATTCACCCAAATGAGCCAAAGCCAACTTTCCAAGGTTCGGCATATCATTAAATAAAACCTCCAAAGGTTTAACCGTACCATTACTATTATATTCAATTACAAAATATCCATCATTAAAATCACCAGATACCAATTTAAGTACTTTCGCAAGCTCCCTATCACCAGGAAATCTTGAAGTTAAAGCATCAATTTCCGTAAGCATAAAATTACTTCTATGCTTTCCATCTTCAAAATCAAGTTCAAATAACTTCTTACTACCATCACTATAACGATAAACTAACCTATATCTACTAGACTTCGCCATTTTCATCACCATCTAAAGTATAACAAATTTTTTAAGAAAACAAAACCATTATCAATTATGATTTAAAAAGCTTGCATAAAATATAACCATTTGTTATACTTATATACAAGGAACATTTAATAGTTGGGTGATTGCCAAACTTCTATCTTGAAGGGAGGTGATATAATGAACAAGAAAGACGTTTTAATCTTAGCCTTATTCATTATTATCTTCTTTCTATTATCGTTATTATCCATAACTTTAATATAAAAGAAAATCACCTAACTCATCCAATGATTTAGGTGTAACCAAAATTAATGGCAACATCCAACATTAGAGTATTGAATGTTCCTTTTTATTATATGAAGTTTTCCTTCACTACATACATAATATCATATTTTTAACTTTCTGACAATATTCTTATGATAATTCATTAAATATAAATTCCTTATTGCCAAGTCCACTCAGTTATCTCAGGCATATCCACACCATACTCTCTAATATAATCATAATGCTTTTGAAGTTTTTCTTCCATTTCTTTAATAACTTCTTGACCACCTTTTAAATCAAGATGATTAATAGCTGAAATAACTAAATTAAATCTATCAATTTTATTTAAAACCCTCATATCAAAAGGCGTCGTAATTGTTCCCTCTTCCTCATATCCATGCACAATTAAATTATGGTTAGACCTATTGTAAGTAAATTCATGGATCAAAGAAGGATATCCATGGAAATTGATAATAACTGGTTTATCTTTGGTAAATAACCTATCAAACTCCTCATCACTAAGTGACTTAGGATACTCACTACTTTTCTTAAGACACATCAAATCAACAACATTAATAAATCTTATCTTTAAATCAGGAAATTTTTCTTTTAAAATCTTAGTGGCTGCCAAAGATTCCACAGTTGGACAATCTCCAATAGACACCATCACAATATCTGGATCATCCGCATCACTCACCCATTTCCAAATAGCTAAACCACTATCAAATTCAGCTTTAGCTTCACTTATACTAAGCCACTGTAAACTAGGATGCTTAGATGCAATTATAACATTTATTTTATTCTTAGTTTTCATACATTCATCAAAACAAGTTAAAAGCATATTCGCATCAGCTGGCAAATACATCCTAACAATACTATCCTTTTTAGTTGCCAAACTATTTAAAAATCCTGGTTCCTGATGAGTATAACCATTGTGGTCTTGCTGCCAAACATTAGAAGTTAATATATAATTAAGTGACGAAATATCTCTTCTAAACTTAAGATTTTCACAAACTTTAAGCCACTTTGCATGTTGTAAAGTCATTGAATCAATAACCCTAATAAAAGCCTCATAACTGACAAAAACTCCATGACGTCCAGTAAGTAAATATCCCTCAAGTAATCCCTCACAAAAATGTTCTGACAAAAAACTATCATTTATTCTCCCATTCTTGCTTAAATACTCATCACCATCTATTATATCCTCTTGCCAGTCTCTATCAGTCGCTTTAAAAATTTCATAAAGCCTATTACTCATTGCCTCATCTGGACAAAATAACCTAAAATTGTCATTTAATTCATACAAATCTCTAATATACTTACTTACCTCAAGCATATCTTGGGTTTTAAACTCTCCTCTATTAGAAAACTTAACCTCTAACTCCTTCACATCCGGTAGTTTAATAATTCTTCTAAGAAGTCCTCCATTCGCATTAGGATTTGCCCCCATCCTATACCTTCCAGTTGGAATAATTTCAAAAATTTCATCATGTAAATGGCCATTTAAATCAAATAATTCTTCCGGTCTATAACTCTTAAGCCAATCCTCAATTTGCTTAATATGTTCATCACTATCAGGTAAAATAGGCACTTGATGAGCCCTAAAAGTTCCAGCAATTTTTTTACCATCAACTACATCTGGTCCAGTAAACCCTTTAGGCGTTTTTAAAATAATCATCGGATATATAACCTTACCCTTAAACTTACCACCTTTAATAGCCTTTATTTCCTCTAAAATTCTATCCAAAGTATGATACATTTTTTTATGTAAAACATTTATATCATCGCTTTCAACCAAATAAGGGTGCCAACCAAGTCCATAAAAATAACTTCCAAGTTCCTTTTCACTCATACGCCCAAACACCGTTGGATTACTAATTTTATATCCATTCAAATTTAAAATTGGTAAAACAACACCATCTGTTTTCGGATTAATAAACTTATTTCCATGCCAAGAAGTAGCTAAAGGTCCAGTTTCCGCCTCACCATCACCAATCACACAAGAAACAATTAAATCAGGATTATCCAAAACCGCTCCAAAAGCATGCGCTAAAGAATAACCAAGCTCTCCTCCTTCATGAATTGAACCAGGAGTCTCAGGAGCAGCATGACTAGGCACTCCGCCAGGAAAAGAAAACTGTTTAAAAAACTTTTTTAAACCTTCCTCATCAGCTGTAATAGAAGGATAAACTTCACTATAAGTTCCTTCCAAATATACATTAGAAAGTGGACTATTTCCTCCATGACCAGGTCCAGATATATATATCATATTTAAATTATTATCCTTAATTAATCTATTCAAATGTGCATATATAAAATTTTGACTAGGTACTGTTCCCCAGTGACCAACAATTTTCTTTTTAAAATCATTTTTTTCTAATTTTCTTTTTAAAAGTGGATTATCAAGTAAATAAAGCTGACAAGCCGATAAATAATTAGCCGCTCTAAAATACTTATCTATTAAATCTAATTTCCTAGAAATATCGTTCATAATACTTCCCCCAATTCTATTTTTAACAAAACTCATATCAAATATTCCTAATTAATTTAAAAATTTCTAAAAAGACAAGTGGACTTATCGAAAGTAAACTAACTATCACCCACTCACTTAGACTTAAACTCGCAAGTGAAAAGAAACTTGCAAGTGGTGGTATAAACACCACTAACATCAAAATAGCAAACGATATAAACATTGCTAAATATAAATACTTATTCCTCGGATGCTTTTTTGAAAACACCGATAAAGTGGCAGAATGCTGATTCAAAGCATGTACAATTTGTGACATACATAAAACTAAAAATGCCATAGTCATTCCAACTTCGTAACTATCTTTAGAACCTATCAAATAAGCAGCAAGTGAAATCATTCCGATTAAAATACCATAAAATACCACTCTAACTATCAAACTTTTTTCAAACAAACTACCTGATTTAATAAGTTTTTTCTTCATATCATCAGGATTTTCAGGATCTACCCCTAAAGCTAAAGCTGGAAGAGTATCCGTAACTAAATTAACAAACAAAATATGTACAGCTAAAATAGGAACCTCTAAATTAAACAAAACTGAAACAAAAACAACTAATACTTCTGCAATATTACCAGAAAGTAAAAACTGAATAACTTTTTGAATATTATGATAAACTCTCCTACCCTCACGAACCGCTACTTCAATCGTCGTAAAATTATCATCTAAAAGTAACATATCAGCTGCTTCCTTAGCCACATCAGTTCCTACTTTACCCATCGCTACACCAATATCGGCTTGTTTAAGTGCTGGCGCATCATTAACTCCATCACCAGTCATCGCACATACCTCACCATTCGACCTATAAGCCTTCACAATCCTAAGCTTATCTTCTGGTGCAACTCTCGCAAAAACCGACACATTAGGCGCTTTTAAAGCTAATTCCTTATCACTTAACTTATTAAGTTCACTTCCTGTAATTACCAAATCACCATCATTATAAATACCAATCTGCGAAGCAATTGCCTTTGCCGTAAGTCTATGATCTCCAGTAATCATTACTGTCTTAATACCAGCATCCTTAAATACTTGAATACTTCTTATAACATCTTCCCTAGGTGGATCAATCATACAAGCAAGTCCAATAAAAATTAAATCACTTTCTACATCATCACCCTCAGATGGAACATATGAAATTGTTTTATAAGCAAAACCTAAAATCCTATAAGCCAAAGATGAAAGCTCTTCACTTTTTTTCAAAATTCTCCGCTTCATATCTATATCTAAATCTATAACTTCACCATCTTTTAAAATAAAGTGGCAATTTTCTAAAACTTCATCAATTCCACCTTTAGTATAACATTCATAATTACCATTAATATTATATACTACACTCATCTTTTTTCTTTTAGAATCAAAAGGTTGCTCATAAACTCTATTTAACTTTTGTTCTAATATATCACTATTATTTTTTTGAACATACTCTAAAAGTGAAACCTCCGTCGGATCACCACTGCCATTTAATGAAGCATTATTGCAAAGAACACAACCCATTAAAAATTTTAAAGGAATATCTCCTTCCTTATCTAAAATAAGCTCATCATAACAAAGCACTTCTACAACCGTCATTTTATTTTGAGTAAGTGTGCCTGTTTTATCTGTACATATTACACTTGCACTACCTAAAGTCTCAACTGCTGGAAGTTTCTTCACCAAAGCATTTTTTGCAGCCATTCTCTGAACCCCTAAAGCCATTACAATAGTTGCAGTTGCAGGAAGCCCCTCCGGAATTACAGAAATAGCCAAAGAAATAGCAATCATTAAAAGTAAAGTAATATCTTTGCCATAAATTAAACCAATTATAAAAATTAAAGTGCTGACAATTATACCAACTATACTAAGTGACTTACCAACAACTTCTAACTTTTTCTTCAAAGGGGATGATAACTCATCAGTATTTTCAAGCATATTTGCGATCTTACCAACCTCTGTATTCATACCAGTTGCTGTAACTACCCCAACACCAGTACCATAATTAATAATAGTCGAAGAAAAAGCCATATTCACTCTATCACCTAAAGGTAAATTTTCATCCAAAATAACTGAAGCATCTTTATTTATATTAGTACTTTCGCCAGTTAAAGCTGACTCATCAACCAAAAGTCCATTATCACTAATTAGCCTAATATCCGCTGGAACAATACCTCCAGCTTCTAAATAGACAATATCTCCAATAACTATTTCACTAGCTGGTATTACTCTTTTCACACCTTCTCTTATAACATGGGCGACAGGCGCATTCATATTTCTTAAAGCCTCAACAGCATCAGCCGCCTTTTTCTCTTGAAAAATACTAATAACCGCATTAATGACAATGATTATTAAAATCACTATTCCTTCTGCCATTTCACCCAATATAAAAGATAAAATAGAAGCAATAAATAAAATAATTATCATTTTATCTGTAATTTGCTCTAAAACCATCTTAAAAATAGATATTTTTTTCTTTTTAACAATCTCATTTTTTCCATTCGAAAGTAATCTTTTTCTAGCCTCATCTAATGAAAGACCATTCTCATTTGTTCCAAGTTTTTCTAAAACATCTTCTATTTTTTCATTATACGCTTTCAACTATTATCACCCTAACATAATAATACCATATCTGAAAATAAAAAAGAAGTCGTATAAACGACTCACTTTACACTGACCCCACATCAATTTTATAAACTTCTTTATCTAAAACATTAAAAACAACTTCATCAACCTCATAATTAGCCACCATTGACAAAGTAATAGTATCTAAAGTTTCTTTTAAAATTTCTTCGCTCACATTACTACTTAAAATATTTTCATTAAAATTAAGTTCAATTTGACCATCCTTCACTACACTAGAAACAAGCTGTGTTCCCTCATTTAAAAAACTCATTAAATTTTTATTAAAATCAAAATTATTTGCGAGTTCATCTATAATAATACTTGCCTTTTCTCTATCATCGTTCACATACTTCGTCACCGGCACATAATAATAATTATCACTAATCTGATTTATATAATAAATAGTTACATCAGTAATATCCTTAGTACTAGTCAAATCAAATTCCTTATTAATTCCAAAGGTTTTATCTAAAGTAGATGGTAAATTAATTTTAGTTTTAGGAAGTTTGGTTAAAATATCACCTTCAACATAAATAATAACTCTATCTACCTTATCAATTGAAGTTAAAGTATAAACAATAGACTCCACCATCTTCTCCTCAAGTTCCTCAGAAATATTAAGTAAATCTTTTGAAAAATCAACTTTTATAACTCCATTTTCATAACTCAAAGCTAAAACCTCTGTATTAGGTGGAATAATCGCACTAAAACCACTAGGAATCTTACTATCCATTCCTCCTATCGTCAAAACTTTAATTAATTGTCTTGCTTTATTTTCAATATTAGTATCATTAACCGCCACACTAGTCAAAGCCACATAACTATTTTGATCCATTAAAAATATCGGTGTACTTTCAATATTCGTATTAACATATTCTAACTCTTCTTTAATATCTAACCTATCCTCATTCGCTGGAATAACATAAATTAAAACAATGGCAAACAAAGCCAGTGAAGAAAGAATAATTTTTCTTATCGATATTTTTTTAAGCATACCATCACCTATTTTAAAGATATGAAAAAAAGGTCACTAATATGACCTATAATGAAATCTCTCCGAGTCTTAGTAATTCAATTACAGCCCCCGCACGACCTTTGACTCCAAGCTTCTGCATTGCATTAGAAATATGATTTCTAACCGTCTTATCACTTATTTTTAAAGTATCTGCAATCTCATTAGTTCCATAATTTTGGATTAATAACTCAAAGATTTCGCGCTCTCGTTTAGTTAAAATTCCCTTTTTCATAATTTCCTCACTTTCTTAAGGTGGGATGGTTTATATTTATTCATATTATTGTATGCACCATCACTTATAAAGTGAGAATAAAAAACCCAAAAATAGTTTCCTTAAAAGAAAACTATTTTTGAAACTTAACTGAAATTACCATTGAACTCTCAAACTCTTCTTGAACAGACCTCATTATTTTATTAGCTAAAGCCTTGTCATGTTTTTTACTATCAACAGTTACTGTTACACTAGTCTCATCAATACTGACAAATGCCGAAAAACCAAACTCATTTTTAATCTTATTTTCTAAAGACTCCTCTGTACCTCTATTTTTATTAAGTGTTTGCATCTTCTCAAAAGCCGCATTTTTTTCCTCTGTAGATGCATTTGAATCAGTTAAAACCTTTTTGAGCTCCGTAATTTCATCAAGCATTTTTTCTTCTGCCTCAACTCTTAAAGCAACTAACTCCGCACTTTCCTCATTTTCTACAGATGCCGAAACTGTTTCTGCCTCATCTTCATTACTAGTAGCCATCAAAAGCTCACTTGGCATTGTAATATAGTAAACACTAAGTACTAAAATCAAACTAAATAAAGTTAAAAACCATAGGCTTCTTTTATTAATCATTATTATCCCTCCTAGTACATTTCTAATTAATTATATTAAGAGAGATTATTTTTATGACTATTTTTTAGAAGTCACTAACTTTCCATCATCATAAATAGCCTTAAAATTACTATTTTCAATATCTAAATTAGTAACCTCACCACTATTAACTGTAATTGTACCACTACCACCATCTATCTCACCAGTAAAATCAAGTTCAAAATCACTTCCATTATCACACCCTGTACATACCAAACTATTATCACTAAAAGTATAAATAATATCACCACTTCTCGCAAATTCGTTATAATCCATAATAGACATGTTTTCCATCTCTTCTACACTACGCGTAAAAGAACTTAATTTAGAATCATCTATTACATTAAAAATAGCCGGTATAGTAATTAAAGCAATAACCGCTAAAATAGTAATAACTGCAATTAATTCAATTAATGTAAAACCCTTCCTATTCATATCATCACCTCTATTATCAATTATAACCCATTTTTCTATAAAAGAAAATTATATTTTTGATATATTTTACTTTTATATTCTATCTTTCCATCATGGGCCAAACGATAAACAACAAAACTTTTAGAATATTTAATTTCTTTTTCAATATCATCTTCTAGAAAATTCTCGGCTTCCATCCTATAAATATACTCCATAGAAATATTTATCACAATAGAAATTTTTCTATAATTTCAGTCAACAACCATTGTTTTCCAAATAAAATATCTATTAAATGTTTTTGTGTAATGCCAATTCTATTAGCAAACTCCTTATTAGTTATGCGAATATTCCAAATAATCATTTAATAAATCTTTAAATCTAACTCTTACCATACTATCACCCCATTATCCCCCTTTTTCTTTTAAAATCACTATAGTGCTCCATGCTTATATAACTGTATTATTGACCTTATCAACTTTAAAATATATATTAACATATAAGTTAATATAAGTAAGCAAAATTTCAAAATTAAAAAAACAAGTAATAAACATTACTTGCCATAATTACAAACAAAATAAATTTTATTTTTTCAAGTCATTTTTGTTTCTCATATGTGGGAACAATAACACTTCTCTAATAGATTCTGCCCCAGTCATAAGCATCACCATTCTATCAATACCAATGCCCATACCTCCGGCTGGTGGCATACCATATTCTAAAGCTTCAACAAAGTCTATATCCATCTCATTAGCTTCTTCATTACCACGTTCTCTTTCTTTTAATTGATTTTCAAACCTTTCATACTGATCAATTGGATCATTTAATTCAGTAAAAGCATTTCCAAACTCCATACCACAAATAAACAATTCAAATCTTTCAGTATATCTAGGATCTGAACTCTTAGAAGCAAGTGGACTTATTTCTACTGGATGGCCATAAACAAAAGTTGGACTAATTAAAGTCTCTTCTACAAACTTCTCAAAAAAAGCATTCACAATATGACCAAATTCAAAATGTGACTCTATCTCAACATTATACTCTTTTGCTAAATCTTTGGCCTCTTCTAAACTCATCTCTTTCCAAAAATCTACACCTGTTACATCCTTTATTGCATCAACCATATGAATTCTTTTATAAGATGGTTTCAAAGAAATATCATGTCCCATATACTGAATATCATAAGTACCATTTACTTCCATACATACTGTACTAAATAATCCTTCAGCCACATCCATCATTCCATACATATCAGTATAAGCTTTATAAAGCTCAATAGTCGTAAATTCTGGATTATGTTTTCTATCAACACCTTCATTTCTAAATATTCTACCAATCTCATATACTGCATCCATACCACCCACTAATAATCTTTTTAAAGGAAGTTCTGTCGCAATTCTCAAATAAAATTCCATATCTAAAGCGTTATGATGCGTAATAAATGGTCTAGCTGCTGCCCCACCTAAAATTGGGTTTAAAATAGGCGTTTCCACCTCAGTATAACCTAAACTGTCTAAATAGTGTTGAATCGTTCTAATAATTTTTGGACGAGCAAAAGCAATCTTACGTGCATCCTCATTCATAATTAAATCAACATATCTTCTTCTATATCTCTCTTCAGTATCAGTAAGCCCATGAAATTTTTCAGGAAGTGGTCTTAAAGCTTTAACTAAATGAGTATACTTAACCGCATGCACACTAAGTTCACCAGTATTAGTCCTAAAAACATATCCCTCAATACCAACTATATCGCCAATATCAGAAGCTTTAAATAAATCATAAGCCTCTTCTCCAACTTCATTTATGCTAATATATATTTGAATTTGACCATATTTATCTTGAATATGGAAAAAACCTGCTTTTCCCTTTCTTCTTTTAGTCATAATTCTTCCAGCAATTACTACATATTCTTTTTTCTCTTCAAGCTCTTCCTTACTTAAAGCTTCATAATTTTCTTTAATTATTTTAGAATTAGAAGTCACATCAAACCTAGAACCAAAAGGCTTAATACCTTTTTGAATCAAATCATTAACTTTCCCTCTTCTAACCAGTTCTTGCTCTGTAAATTCTCTCATTAAAATACCTCCAAACTACCAATAATTATATCATATCTTTCTTTATTTTATAACCTTTTTCTAACTTCAAAACAAATTCTTTAGGTAACTTCTCTAAAGCTTGTTCTTTCAAATTTAAAGGAATTTCAAAATAAGCCTCAGCTATAGAACCTGTAATTGCTCCTATCGTATCTGTATCACCACCAAGTGAAACTGCTTTTCTAACAGCTTCTTCAAAACTTTTACTTCCTATAACTGCTAAAAAACACTTATCAAGCACTAAACAAGTACTATCAAATTTTTTAAAATTCAAATTAACTAAATTATAATTAATATCACTTGTAGCATAACCTTTTCTTCCAAAATAGATAATCTCATTTAATTTCTTGGCCATTCTAATTGCCAAATCACTATTATGTGAAGGTATAGTTGCTTTCTCTGTTTCCCTTAAAATAACTCCTAAATCATCAAATAAATAGCCCACTGGAGAAACTCTCATCAAAGCACCATTTCCTATACTATTTCCCTCTTTTTCCATCTTACACCACTTAATAAAATCAGGTGAAAACATATATTTAAAATGATTTGCTCTAGTCATAGGAACATCTTTATAATATTTAAGACCATATTTTCTTAAAACTAAGCCATAATCTAAACCATTTAAAATAGCATCCAATACAGCCATTGTTAAAATAGTATCATCACTATAAAAACTATCATTTTCAATCAAATTATCCTTAGTTAAAATATTGGTGCACCTACTTTTACCCTTAAATTCATCATACTCATAAATTGAACCAGCTAAATCGCCAATTATTGCCCCAAGCATTTATTTTTTCTCTTTAATTTGTCTTAAAAGTAACTCTTCGAATTCTTTTAAAGGTAAAGTCGAAGTTTCCTTATGTCCAAATAATCTATAACTAACATTCTCACTATCTTTTTCTTTATCACCAATAATCAAAGTATATGGAACCTTATCAGCTTGACTCTCACGCATTCTATAGCTTAATTTTTCATCTCTATCGTCAAGTTTTACTCTAATATTATCATTTTCTAATATATTTCTAATTTTACTTGCATATTCCAAATGATACTCATTATTAACCGGAATAATATTAACTTGTAAAGGGGCAAGCCATAAAGGAAATGCACCCTTAGTTTCCTCAATCAAATAAGCCATAAATCTATCAAATGTACCTAATATAGCTCTATGAATAACCACTGGTCTTACTTTCTGACCATTTTCATCAATATAAGTCAAATCAAACCTTTCAGGTAATAAGAAATCAAGCTGACAAGTAGATAATGTTACATCATGACCAATAGCAGACTTAATCTGAACATCAAGCTTTGGCCCATAAAAAGCTGCTTCGCCTTCCGCTTCATAAAAATTAATGCCAAGTTCTACTAAAACTTTTCTAAGCTCACTTTCAGCCTTTTCCCACATTTCATCATCATCAAAATATTTTTCCGTATTATTTTTATCTCTAAGTGATAATCTAAACTCATAATCAGTAATATTAAAATCTTTATAAACCTCTAAAATTAAATTAACAACCTTAGAAACTTCCTCTTTAATTTGATCCGGTCTAACAAATAAATGTGCATCATTTTGACACATCTGACGAACTCTTTCAAGTCCACATACTGCCCCACTAGCCTCATATCTAAAATCAGGGGCAAGCTCGCCAATTCTAATTGGTAAATCCCTATATGAATGAAGTTTATTTTTATAAATAAGCATATGATGTGGACAGTTCATCGGTCTTAATACCAGCTCTTCATTATCCATTTTCATAACTGGAAACATATCATCTTTATAATGATCCCAGTGTCCACTTACTTTATATAATTCACTTGAAGCTAAATAAGGAGTATAAACATGATTATAACCTAGTTTAACCTCTTTTTCTTTAATATATTTTTCAAGTTCATACCTTACAGTTGCCCCATTTGGAAGCCACATTTGAAGCCCAGGTCCAACAAGTTCATGCCCCATAAAAAGCTCTAACTCTTTTCCTATTTTCCTATGATCTCTTTCCTTAGCTTCTTCTAATAATTTTAAATGATTTTCTAACTCATCTTTACTATCAAAGCATACTCCATAAATTCTTTGAAGCACCTTATTTTTACTATCGCCTTTATAATAAGCACCAGATACTTTAAGTAATTTAAAATTCTTACACTCTTTCACACTATCAACATGTGGACCCCTACACAAATCTGTAAAATCACCTTGTGTATAACAAGAAATAACTTCATCAATAGGCATCTCATTAATTAAATCAATCTTATATGGATCATCTTTAAATCTTTCTAAAGCTTCATCTCTAGATATTTCTTCACGATAAATGCGTTTACCATCTTTCGCAATTTTTTTCATTTCTTTTGCAATTTTTTCTAAATCATCATCAGTTAAAGTATAATTACCTAAATCAATATCATAATAAAACCCTTCAGAAATAACAGGGCCAACCCAAAATTTAGCTTCTGGATATAAATGCTTTACTGCCTGAGCAAGTAAATGAGCACAGCTATGATTTAAAACACTTAACCTTTCATCTTTTTTAATATCTATCATTTTCTATCATCCTTTCTCAATTTAACTTTTCTTTTTAAACTTTTTTGTCTACCTTTTTTATCAAATTTATATTCCAAAGAAACTGAAGTTATTAAAGACACATCAAGTTCTGTTTCTAATTCATTATTCAAAATACGATTTGGATTTACATAAGGCGCTGGATTACCAAAAGCATCATTCACTAAAATAATCACCCCTGTCATTATCTGTTCTTTAGAAACATATTCAAAACTAGTTCGAATTAAATCAATTCCATATAAAAAGCAAGCCTCTTTAAGTTCTTTATGTGATAAATGACAAAGCTCATCTAATAATTTTTCATTATCAATTTGACAATAATTCACAAGAAAATGTTTTAAATCCATCTTATGACATATTTTTAATTCCTTTTTCTCCATAAAATAAACTCCTCGCAATAAATGCCAGGAGCGTATAAACGCGGTACCATCCTACCTTATAACTTAATTTATTAGATAACGGCAACTAACCGGAATAATCTTTCGAAAATCTGCTTCAAGGTAGTAATTATTAAAATCCTTTATCTAGCTTCCACCAATTACTAAACTCTCTTTAAAATTATTTTTAATAATCTTGTCCTCTTCCACGCATTTATCTATATTTTATCACAAAGTCATACATTGTCAAGTCATATATTTTTGAATTTCATTATACAAAATAGAAACACTAAAATTAATAAACTCTTTTATTGCTATAATATCAAACAAATACTCTGTCTTTTCTTTTGAATTTTCAATAATTACACTAGAAGCATCCAATAACTCAGGAAGTCTCTCAACAGGTATTTCATCCATTTTAACCTGCGGTAAACAAATAGGATTAGAAAACAACGATAAATCCATATCATACTCATCAAGTAATCTGATATTTAAATTAGTATAATCATTATACAAATATTTAATAAATTTATCCTTATCATAATCTATTTTTTTACCATTCAAAAGTGTAATTAAACCTTTATATTGAATATTACCAATAAAATATTTAAACCATAAATAATCAGTATATAAATGCACAAAATATCCTAAGAAAAATTCATTTTTTAAATTATACTTATCTAAAAATTTTAAAGCATTAGGATAACTACTAATTTTTCTATCAATAAAATGTGCAACATCCCTACTAGTTCCAATAACCTTCGCAATATCAGGAGCAATGCTCCCAAGTAAAAACTCATCATAATTATCCACTTTTAACTTTTTATTTAACTCACTAGCTACACATAAATGTATACAAACACTAGCCATATACCCCTCCTTACTCTCTTAAATTTTTACTAATCATTTCCTGATATTCAGTAAGCTGTTTTATTCTAGAAATTACTCTACCAGCTTTAATCACTTCATCACCTTTAGAAGTAATAGCTAAATGATTTTCCAAAGCCTTTAAATCTAAATTTGAAGTAAAAAAAGTTGGTAATTTTTCATCCATTCTATACTGTAAAATTGGACATAGTATCTCATCTCTACTCCAAGCTGTTGCCGCCTCAGCGCCTAAATCGTCAATTAAAAGCAATGGAACTTTTTTAATATAATTATACTTACTATTAAACTCACCTTTATATGAAGAATTAAAAGAACTTTTTAAACTATTTAAAAATTCTGGCCAAAACACAATCGCACTTTTAATTCCATCTTTTCCAAGTTCATTAAAAATAGCCGCAATCAAATATGTCTTTCCACAGCCAAAATTACCACATAAATACAATCCTTTTTGGTGTTTATCTTTTTTATATTTTTTTATAAAATTTGTAAGCCACAAAATTGTTTGATATCGATTTTTATCAGTTTTATATATTTTTTTAATTGAAGCCTCTTTAATCTCTTTAGGAACATTAAAAAGCTTAGTATTACTATAAAGAGCTTCCTCTTTATCAATTTTTTTCTTATATTTACAAGGCTTATAAACAAACTCTAAAGTCTCACCATTAACCTGAGGCATTTTCACATATCCAATAATTTTATTTTGACAAGCATCTAACCCTGGACAACTTTTACAATTTTCATACTCCTTAGAACATTCTTCTAAAAGTGAAGTATATTTCTTTAAAATTTCTCTTTTTATTTTTAATTTACACACAAACTCTTTAAAATTTTCATTTTCTAAAGCTTCATCATATGCTTCATCTAAATAATAATCAAGATTTCTTTTTTTTAAACTATCGCCAATCTTCTGCACAAACCATCACCTCATAAATCATTTAAACTAGCTTCCAAAGCCGCAATATCATCACTAGATGCTTGATTCTCTTCAAAATTTCTACCATACCATTCAGGCTTAACTTCTTTTTTAATCGGCCTAACCTTGGTTTTACTTTTATTTTCCTTTCTACATATACTCATAGCCTCTTCTACTGTCTTTATATTGCTTCTCTTCCACTGATTAGCAATCGTCAAAACAAAATTTTTTGTTAATTTATTATCATTAATCCTAAGTACATAATCTATAAGTACATTAACTACACCAGGAGTTAACTCATAATCAATCATTAATTCTTCAATTAACAATAAATCTTTCTTACTAGGCTTAACTCCTTTATTTTTCCCAGTTATAAAATCATAAGGAGATGTCGTTTCAAACGTATAAATTTGTTTAGATTTTTTTGAACCATCACCCACATTTTTTCTTAAATAATCTGGTTGTTTTTTATAAACAATAGATGGTGTTGAATTTTGATGTTCAAAAGTATAATAATTATGACAATTAGACCTAAGTAAATCTTTATCAATAATTTTCTTTTCATTTACTGAATTACGAATAAGTTCTGAAAGCTCATCTTCATCTAAATTATAAATATAAGAAAGTTTATAAATAAGTGACTTAGTATCTTTCGTAATAGAACTATGATTTAATATCTCACTAGGAATTAACTCAAGTAACCCATTCAAATCAATTTTTTCATCAACCAACAAATCAACTTGCTTAACCCTACGTATATTTTTTAAATCTCCTATATCTAATGCTTCAGTCACTGCAAAAGTATCTTTAAAACTTACACTTATATCTGTATAATCTTTTAAATCAATATCTGGAACTTTAAATATACTTAAAACCTTAAAAAATTCTTTTTTCCCAATATTACTCATAAGTGTTGTTGATAAAATAGGATTATCTATAAATTCTCTTGGTTCTAAAGGAGAATATAACTCATAAACATAATTATTAATACTTCCTTTTTTTAAATATGTTTTCAAAAGCCCAATAGCTTCTAGTTTTTCTCTTGCCTCTAAAATATCTTCTAATTTTATTCTCATTTCCGCCATTAAATTATGATGAGTATATAAAGTAGATATTATCTGACTAGCATCCAAATTACTCCATAAAGTAAAATATAAATTAACAGCCACGGTTCCTATAATAGGCTGATATAACTTAATAAGTACAAGGCGAGACTCATTATTTAAAATAGTGGCATTTTTTACAATATATGTATCAGCTGGTAATAAATTCATATACTCACCTCTTTTACTAGTTTATCACAAAAGAAAAAAAAAACCTAGCAAAAGCTAGGTCAAAATTTATTTATTAGCATTTAATTTCTTATCTCGATATATAACAATGGCTACACCACCAGCTATAATTAGTAATCCGATTCCTAAAATAGTAAGTGGAAGTTTAGAAGCTGTATTAGGAACAGTAATCACAGCTCCACAGTCCCAAGCACCATATAATGTCATATTCTTATTTAATGCTGTTCCATCTTTCCATTTACCAGTTAAATCATCTTTAGTGTACCAACCATTAAATTTACATCCTTCTTGTCTAGTTGTTAATTCTTTCTCTTGATTATATTTAGTTCCTTTATCATAACAACTTCTTCCAGGTGTTGGATCAGTTAAATTTGGATCTGGTTTAACATCACCAACAATAACATAATCAACACAAACTTTTGGTGTATCTACTTTAGCCGTTAAATTAACTGTTTTAGATAATTCATTATCATCAGTATAAAGTGCAACTAAACGTTGATAAGAAGTATCTGTTGGCTGATAAATATAAGCCTTAGTTGTACTTGCAGCAGCAGAAACTTTCACTTTTATAGTAGTTGTTTTACCTAATGCACTTACAGGAATTTTAACTAAAAATTTCTCACCTGCATTAAATGTATTTTTAGTAGTACCTTTAGTATCAGTAACAATACTTCCACTAGGAGCGCCCTCAACACTAACTTTATAAGTTTTAACACCTGTTAAAGTAGGAGCAATCTCACTAGAAACAAAATACTTTCCATCACTTGATACAGTCATATTACTATTACTTACATTAACTTCTAATTTAGCTTCAGCAGATGCTTTAGCACTCTTAGCTTCATTCACTAATTTCTGAATATATGGTCTGATACCATAAGGATCAGCAGCATTAGTAGTAAAATCAGCACTTAATTTATCTGTTTGTCCAGTATCAGATAAATACCACCAAACTGCAGCCTGTGTAATAAATCTATCTTGTTCACCATTACCTTTTATAGTCTTATATGGATAACCATTTTGTAAAATATAAGTAAGCCCTGCATCGCCCTCTTTTTGTAATGAAACATTAGTAGTTTTTTCAGGCCATTTTTTCTTTAAATCCATACAATATGCTGTTTTACCATCAGATGTCTTAAACTTAGCCCATCCATAGTTTTCACCAATATAAGAAACCATTACCCCTTCTTTACTAACGGTAGGATTCTTAGGCGCAGCATTAATTACTGGCATCAATGAAATAGAAACAACACAAACTATTAATAAAGAAATAATAGCATTGAATATTTTTTTCATATTTATTTCCCCCTCACTTTAACTATCGAGTCTTACCTTTTTGCCTATTTTGTTGAATTGCTTGACGTTTAGCGAGCCATTCATTTCTAGCCTCACTATTTACCCAAGCCTCAGCAATAGCCTCATAATCATCTTTTGGTTTACTTAAATCAGGTTCTAAAGATTCACCAATTTTTTCATCAGTTTCATTTTTTTTACGTTTCATACCAGCAAGACCCGCTCCAACCAAACTTGCTCCAGCCACTCCACTTGCAATAGCCATAGCAGCAGAAGCATCTCCTGTTTTAGGAATTGCTGAAGTCACTACTGGCGTAGGCTCATCAGGAACTACAGTAATTTCTGGAGTCGGAGTTGGCTCTGGCTCAGGAGTTGGAGTCGGAGTTGGCTCTGGCTCAGGAGTTGGAGTCGGAGTTGGCTCTGGCTCAGGAGTTGGCGTTGGAGTTGGCTCTGGCTCAGGAGTTGGGGTCGGAGTTGGCTCTGGCTCAGGAGTTGGGGTCGGAGTTGGCTCTGGCTCAGGAGTTGGAGTCGGAGTTGGTTCTGGCTCAGGAGTTGGCGTTGGAGTTGGTTCTGGCTCACCATCTACAGGTTTATCACCAGGTTCTGCATCTGGATCGTTTGAAGTTTCCTGATTTTGTCCTAACTGATCATCTTCTAATTTTTCATAATCATCTTTATCAATTGTTGTTACTAAATTACCATCTTTATCATATACTTCATAATTTTTACCATCTGAAGTTGTAAATACATAATCACCAATAGTCGCAGATTGTTCAGTTTGCCCATTAGCTATCATTTCATCTGTTGGTTTTTGAGGTAAAACATCAGAATTAACAACAGCATCTTCTGGAATTTTTCCATTTTGCTTAAGCTCATCAATTAAATCTTGAAGTTGTTGACCACTTAGTCCAACACCACCTTGAGCTATTGTATAACTACCATCATCATTTTGTATTAATAAATACTCATTAGAATTAACCTCAAAATTCGAAACATTATCATTAACTTGATCATTTTGACTTTCTTGAGTATCCTCTACAGTCTGATCCTTCTGTGCTTCCCAAGAAACTACAACGTTACCACTAGCATCGCTAATAGAAACATTGCCATTTTCATCCTTAGTAGCAGTATATCCTGAATCTCCTAAATTAGCAGATTGACCATTTTCTAAACCAGATTCAATATCTTCCTTATCAAAAGCATTAACTGTTCCATACTCATTAGCTAATTGAGTTAATTGTTCATTAGAAATATCACCAACTGCATAAATTTGGCCATTAAATTCAAACACTTGATAATTGTCATTTGTTTCTATAAATTCCACATTATCAGTTACAGATTCTACTTTCTCATCAGTAATTTCCTGATCAGTATTAACTTCTGGTACTCTATTATCAATATCTTCATTAACTGTTGGCACTGTAGTTTCTTCTGATACACTTTCATTTTGAGTTTCATTAACAGCATTATCTAACTCATTAGTTACAGATTCTACTTTCTCATCAGTAATTTCCTGATCAGTATTAACTTCTGGTACTCTATTATCAATATCTTCATTAACTGTTGGCACTGTAGTTTCTTCTGATACACTTTCATTTACTATAGGCGTAGTATCTTCTACACTAACAGTCTCAGGCACTGAAGGTGCTTGCTCCATAACAGGAGCAGTTTCAACAACAGGAGCCGCTTCAACAACAGGAGCCGCTTCAACAGCAGGAGCAGCTTCAACAACAGGAGCAGTCTCTTGAACATTTACTGTTTGATTAACTGCTTCTGCAACTACATTTTCAATATCATCGTTAGAAATTTCTTGAGCTGTATTATCTACTACTTGTTCTGTTGTAACATCATTACTTGTATCAGTCATTCCATTTTCTGAAGCCATAGCTGCTGTTGGTGCAAAAGAACCAATCGCCATTGCTGTAGCTATTCCTGCAACTAAAGCCTTAGGCCCACTCAATAATCTACGCAACCTTTCTTTAAACATACTATCTGTGCTTACCGCACGAACATGATTTGTTCTAAATAATCTCATAATCATACCCCATTTCTAATTAATTATGCAATATTCCTTCTGTTTTGCCAGATATAATACCATTAAACATACTATTTGTCAAATTTACACTTGTGTAGTTAAACTTCAATAAAATACCAAATATCCGTACCATTTAATAGATCATTTTTCATAGACATTGAAAATCATTCCAGATTATCACCTTCTACATTTACATTATAACAAAATAATTCTCTTTTGACTATTATTATTTCACATATTTACCTTATTTTACATAGAAAAAAGCAAATATAGTTAATTATATACAATATAAATCTTAAAGAGTTGTCAGCTAAGTTCACTGACAACTCTTTTAAACTCATTACCACGCTCTTCAAAATTTTTATATTGATCCCAGCTCGCACAAGCCGGACTAAATAAAATAATGTCACCATCCAATGAAATATTATAAGCAGCTTTAGTAGCCTCCTCTAAATTATCCATAACCGTTACATCAATATGATGCTTAATTGCAAAATCTTTAATTCTCTCTTTAGTTTCCCCATAACATACAATATGCTTAGTATTTTTTAAATAAGGTAAAAGTGGTTCAAAACTATGGCCACGATCTAATCCACCCAAAATAAGAATAGTCTCATTAGAAAACGTTTTCAAAGCCGTAATCGTCGAATCAACATTAGTTGCTTTAGAATCATTATAAAACTCTCTACCATTTAATCTCCTAACAAACTCAATCCTGTGTTCGACACCAGCAAAATTGTCCAAAACCTCTTTAATTATCTCATTAGAAATTCCAAACTCTTTTGCCACTAAAATTGCCGCCATAATATTCTCATAATTATGTTTTCCCTTAACACGAATATCAGAAATATCAACTATTTTTTCACCTTTATAAACTATATAATCAGAGGTAATACAAATATCTGCATCACCATTAGAAGAAAAATATGATTTTCTTACCTTCAAATCATGCGTAAGTTCATAAACTTCCTTATCACCCTTATTTAAAATTGCTAAACAAGATAAATCTTGATTTCTAAATATCCTAAGCTTATTTTTCTTATAATTCTCATAATTCCCAAAAAAATCTAGATGTACTGGATATAAATTAGTTAAAACAGCTATATCAACCTTAAAAGTATCCAAATTAGCTAATTGATGACTTGAAATTTCCACTACCAATACATCATCTTTCTTAATTTCACCAATCTGATCACATAAAGGATAACCAATATTACCAGCTAAATGTGCTGAAATACCAGCTGCTTTTAAAAACTCATATGCAATAATTGTTGTTGTTGTTTTACCATTTGAACCAGTAATACCAACAATCTTCACTTTTGGCAAATACCTATAAGCTACCTCTAACTCTGTAATTACAGGAATATTATACTTCTTAGCTTTCAAAATAGCAGGATGATCTAACCTAACGCCAGGATTTTTAACTACAAAGTCATAACTATCATCTAAAATTTCATCTTGATTTTTAGTAATAATCACATTAATACCAAGCTTTTCAAGTTCATCAATAAGATTAATATCATTACACTTAACATCAGTTATTAAAACATGATTATCTTTAGCCAATAAACGCGCAACTGCACATCCGCTTTTACCCATACCAAGCACAAAAATTCTTTTATTTTTTAACATCAGATGCCTCCTATTTAAATAATTTCATAATTCTATCAATTTCTGATTCCAATTTAGATTTCATAATACATTCAGCAAACCCATCTTGTAAATAATGTAATTTAATAAACTCCTTATTATCATCAATCATAACCACCACTGGTGTATGAAATTTTTTATTTTTCTTCAATTCCTTCAACACATCAAGTGCACTATAAGTAGAAGTTTCATCATCTAATATTATTAAATCAAACTTCATATTAGAAGAAATTTTTTCAATTACATCTCTACCAAATAAAGAACCACTAACTTCTGCATCATGATTTTCCAAAAAGGTTGTGACTTTAGCTAACTCTTTTGCATCATCATCTACTACCATAACTTTTTTATTATGATATAAACTTTGTTCATAAATATCTAACTTTTTAGAAATAATTGTTTCTTTAGATTCAACTATTTTTTGTTCCAAAACAATATTAATCGTAGTACCAATATGGTCCTCACTTTTAACCATTAAATTACCACCAAGTAAAGATACCAACTTCTTAACTTCTTTCAAATTAAGTACCTCACCATCACGGTTATTTAAATCAATATTAGCAAGTTCCTCACTATTTAAACTCAAAATATTATTGACATCTTCAATGCTAATTCCATCACCAGTATCGCTAATTGTAATAATTAATCTACACACACCATATTTAATAATTCCATTAATATCTAAATCAATTTCCCCATTTACTGTATGCTTAAGTGCATTAGCTAAAATAGAATTAACTGCCTGTTTAAGTTTAATCGAATCGCCATATAAATAAGTAGGTAAAACATTACTAATAGAATAGTTAAACTTAATATTTTTTGAAATTTGTTGTTCAAACCTATACTCAATTTCTTTAAAAAGCATTAAAACATTATATCTATTATCATAAATTTTAAGTTTCTTTGTCGTCATACTAGATACATCTAAAGCATCATTAATTAAATAATCAAGCTCACAGCCCATATTATTAATATGTTTAACCTGCTTTTTAATATCTTCAATATCTTTATAATCTTGAATTTGTGTACTCACACTTATAATATCTTTAACAGGTTTCTTTATCTCTTGTGTCATTCTAAATAAAAAGTTAGAAGTATCCTGATTTGATTTTTCAATAAGTTTTTTATTCTTATAAAGTTCTTCCATTATCTGTACATCTGGGTTTTCAATAGTAAAATACATTAAAATAGTAATAAAAGCAAAAGTTGAATTAATTAAAATAATACCTGGATTAATATTTCTAATAATTAAAACAATAATCATCAAAACAATTAATACATAAAGCGGATAATATTGACGAATCGTAATGTTTTTCCTATTTTTATATGCACAAAACATATCAAATAAAATAGTAAATCCACCAAACACCATTAATAAATTAGGTGCTGGTCCATAGCTATAAACATAAATACCATCACTATAATAATAAAGAGGTAGCAAAAATGAAAGTACAAACATAATAGCATATAAAACTGCACTTACAACTTTAGCTTTCTTCTTTTTTTCTAAAATAAGCTTATTATTAAAAGTAACAAAAAACATATAAATTGTAAACACAAAAAGCCAGCTCATCATATATAAAATAAATATTCTATTAACAATCATACAAATTATTCCATTCAAAGCCGAAGTTTTTTCATAAAAAGTAAAATAACAACATAAAAGCTCATTTATAAGGCCAAAAATATTCATACCAACCATTAACCTATATATCCTATTTTCAACATTATTAATTCGCTTTTTTGTAAAATATAAAATTGCAAGCATAATACTATAAATCAAACTACAGCAAATAACCGTTACTCCTATTACCATCTTCTCGCCTCCATTATCATCATTATACCACAATAAAAGTAATAAAAAATACAAAAATACAAAAAAATAATGGTAAAACCACTATTTTTTAATCTTTTGATTATGTTTAACTCTAGCTTTTTCATTAGCATCTTTCTGAAGCAATTTAATATCGATTTTAGCAATTGGCGTAAGTGGCATTTTTTCTAAACATTCATAAGCCGCTGGCCACTTAAACTCAGGAAGTTTTGCCTCACAAAGCAATCTCAATCTCTCCTCTATTTCTTCAATATCATCATTACCATCTTTTAATGTATAATAAACTTTTAAAAGTTGGTCATTATCAATTTCTGGATTATCAAATCCTACTGCTTTAACATCATCAATTGCTGGATCTAATAAAATAATATCTTCAATTTCCTTAGGAGGAGTTTTAAAACCTGTATAACGAGCTACAAATTCTTTAATCCTTCCTACAACATAAACAACTCCATCCTCATCAACAAAACCAATATCTCCAGTATGAAGCCATACATATCCATCATGCTCAATTAAAGTACCTTTGGTAGCCTCTTCATTATTATAATATCCCTTCATCACATTTGGACCAGTTATACAAATTTCAGCAGTCATATCATCTGGAACATTATATCCCATACTATTAGGAACATAAGGTAATTCTTCATAACTAACAGTCCCATCTGCATTTTCAATAGTTTTAAAAGTTGATACTATACACATAGGCATAGTAAGTCCAGAAGACTGTGGCTTTGCCTCTTTTTCATTACCTGGAGCAGACGCTGCGCCAGCACACTCTGTAAGACCATAACCAACTCTCAAAGTAGTTGGACTTCCATGCTCTTTCAAAAAAGCATTTACTTCTTTTTCATGATTAACATTAATATTTTTACCACCCAAAATTGGTGAATAAAACTCTGAAAAATCTAAATCTTGAGCATCTGGATGTTTAACAAGCTCTGTATAGAAATTAGGACCGCCAGCCATATGATTAATTGGTTTTCCCATTTTACTTCTTCTCTTAAATGCTTTTATCATACTTTCAATAGAAGGCTGTGGTTCTAAAACCGTCTCCATACCAAGTGAAAGTGGTAAATGAAGTCCATCAACAACACCAAAAGCAATAAAATCTGGCATTAAATCATACCAAGTATGATGACGTTTAAAATTAAATCCAGCATTCCTACATTGATATACTGCACCATTTATAGTATCATTAGTAAGTTCAACTAACTTAGGCTCACCAGTTGTACCACCCGTACTAACAGTAACTACAGTCATATTTTGTTTATAAGATGGCAAACTAACATCCTTCCTATTTTTACCATCTTTAATAAACTGTTTCCATTGCAAAGAATTTTTAGCAAATTCGCTTACCTGCATATTTTTTGCACTTTTTAAAAGTTCCGGATTACTTAATATAGCTTTCAAATTTACTGAATTACTTGGTTTAACCATAACCAAATTGTCACAAGTTGTATTAAATTGAACATTTTTTAAAGCATCATTCGTTGCTGTTGAAGCAACAACTAAATCAGAACCCACCCTATTAATTGCATGCTCCAAATAATTTGCAGGATATCTTGGATCAACTAAATTTGCAATAGCACCAAGACGACTTAAAGCATAAATCAAATAAAAAGTCTCTGGTTGAGTTGGCATCATAAGAGTAACAAAATCCCCTTCTTTAACACCATATTCTTTTAAAGCTTTAACAGTTTTATTAATATTATCAAAAAACTGCTTATAAGTTATTCTAGCGCCCAAATAATCAAAGGCATAATTTTCTAGACAAAATTGATTATTTTTATAAATATAATCATAAATTGTCATAAGTGGTATATTACCAGACAAATTATTAAAATTTTTCTCGTGAACCTTATCAATAGATGGATATCCCCTTTTTTCGTTTACAACTAACTGCTCATTTTTTTGTATATTATCCATATTCATCCCCCTGATTCATTAAATATACAACTAAAATATAACATTTTCTTATACTTTTGACAACAAAAAATGTAAAGAAAAAAGTAAAATAAAAGATATTTTTTCTAAAAATATCTTTTATTTAAAATTTTTTCCTTTTCTCTTTCCAAATCATCTAATATTTTATTATTCTGATTAATTTGAAAATCTAGTTCACTAATTCTAATTTTCTTAACAATATAAGGTACTATACATCCTAAAGTATAACTTCCAAAAAAAGCAAGCTCCATCAAACTCAAATCACTATTATCAACAAAACATAATGAAGCAAGCCCACTTAAAGTTCCAACTATAAATACATGTCTAAGCTTAACAGGGGATAATTTTAACTTTTCCTTCTTTACTTCATAATTCTCATTAATATTTAAAGTAGATTCTATATTTTGATTTATCTCATTAATTGTTTTCATTTAAATCACCTGAATACATATTATAAACAATTAAACAACTAATGTCAAAACAATTTTTAAATAAATTTAATGTAAAAGTATTGAAACAAAAATATTATTTTGCTATAATTATTTTGTTGCACGGCGAGATAGCACAGTTGGCTAGTGCAATCGGTTCATACCTGCTCTGTAAAGACCAGTTTTTTTATTTTATAAAATCAATTTTTTCTTTATTTTACAAGGGTTTGCGAGGATGCAAATTTTTTTTATAAAAAATTTGTAGTTAAATTTTAGTTAATTTTTTATAAATAATATTTTTTCTTACTCAAATTTATTCAAACTTAATTGCACTTATTTTAATTTATTTAATACAAATTAATATAAAAAAACAACTCTGTACTAGCAGTTGTTTAATAAATAAAATTATAGTCTTGGTAAATTCTCACGTTTTCTGGAAATAATTACGTTAAAAATCTTATTGCTATATTTTTTATGAAGATTATTAATCATCTCTAATTTCTTTT
>CALVRA010000015.1 GCA_944358415.1 uncultured Bacilli bacterium
ATGGTTATTGCTACAATGAAAGCAATTATAGATAATAAAGGCAAAATAGATTATGAAAGTATTATGAATAATTTTATCTTATGGGTTTCAAATAAAGATTTTATTGCTATTGATAAAGCATTCGGCATTGGTAGAGCAACATTTTTTGCTTTAGGCAATTATTATAATAAAAGATATGAAAAGATAACTGACTGTGGAATGAAAGGTTTTAATTATAATGGCAATGGTAGTTTAATGCGAATATTACCTATTGCTTATTACTCTTATTATAAAAAGTTAAATGATGATGGAATATATAATTTAGTAAAAGATGTATCATCATTTACCCATAGCCACGAAATAAGTATATTAGGGTGTTTTATATATGTGCTTTTAGTTATAGAGTTATTAAGTGGCGAAGAAAAAGAAAATGCTTATAGTAACGTAAGAAAATATGATTATACAAAGTATTTTAATTTAGATATTATTAAGTATTATGATAGGTTATTAAATAATGATATTAGTAAATTAGATGTAGATAATATTAGTAGTATGGGTTTTGTTGTTGATACATTAGAGGCAGTTATATGGTGTTTTATGAATAATAATAGTTATGATAAATGTGTCATTGAAGCCATCAATTTAGGAAATGATAGTGATACTATTGGAGCATTGGTTGGCGGTTTAAGTGGTATATATTATGGTAATTTACCTAGTAAATGGTTAGATAGTATAGTTAAAAAAGATTATTTATTAAAATTAAGCAATGACTATTATAATATTTTTAAATAATATTTAAAAATATGGTATATTAAAAAATATGAGTAGTCAGTAAAAATAACAGCATATTAGTAAGTTTAAAGTAGTTTAGGTAACTTAGTACAAATCATATTGGGTTATACTTTTTTTTTGAAATTTGCGAGGAATAAACAGCAAACAACTATGATATATGATAAAAATACTGTATAATATTATGCGGTGATATTATGCAAGAAAACTATGTAAATGAACAAATGGTTGCTGACTTTATAGATGATTATTTAAAAAATAATAAGGTAAATTATGCCATTCTTATAAATGGTAGTTGGGGCAGTGGAAAAACTTTTTTTATAAAAGAACATATAATAAAAAAACTTGATAAAGAATATGAAGCAGCAAAGAAAAATTTAAAAACATTAAAAATATGGGATAGACTTTTTAAAAAGAAAAAAAGTATTAATGCAAAGAAGCCAATCTATGTTTCTTTATATGGTATTAGTTCTATTTCAGATATTAAATCCAAAATATTATTAGCGACAATAAAGAATGATAAAATTAAAAAAATTTTGCCAGTATTAGATGTTGGAGCAGAAATAGGAAACGAAATAATTAGTAAGAATTATTCTATTTCAAACTCAAGTGGTAAGTTAACTCGCATATTAAGTAATTTCTATAGTTTAGAAAATTTAATTATTTTTTTTGATGATTTAGAGAGGTGTAATGTTGATATAAATATAGTATTAGGATATATAAATCAATTAGTTGAACATAATAAATTAAAAGTTATATTAATTGCTGATGAAGAAAAAATAGGTAAACTTGATTTTGAAAATAATAAAGAATTAAAATATTTAACAGTTTTAAGTGACAATATTGATTTTCAAGAGTCAGAAAAAAAAGATATTCTTGGTCAAAAAATCCCTGATACTGGAAAAATAACTGTTGATGAGATAAAAAAAAGAACTGCTACATTATTTAATGAAAATGTTTTTTATAATGAAATAAAGGAAAAGTTAATTGGTCATACTATTTGTTTTAAACCAAACATAAGTAATATATATGAAACTTTGGCAGCCGATATAATTGAAGATATAGAAATTAGAAAAATAGTTATTGAGAAAAAAGAAAATTTAATTAGTATTATGAATAGTAAGAACTACCAAAATCTAAGAACTATTCAATTTATATTTCAGGTTTATGAAAAATTGGCTAAAATATCACTTGCAGAAGTTGATTTAAAAGTTTATAAGGACCAATATTTAACTAATTTGTTTGAATATATTGTATTAAAAGCAGTACAAATTAAAAGTGGTAATAGTTCTTATAATTGGGAAAAAAATCAAGATTTAGGAGTAATATATCTAGGAAACGAATTGTCAGATTGTGTTTATAGTAATTATGTTAAGGGTTTTAGATTTGTTGATGATTATTTAATGTATTCTTATCTAAGTAAAAAAACAATTAAAAAAGTAGTAGAAAATTATATTTATTTAGAAGAATTAGAAACTAATAACCCTAATGACCCATTATATAAATTGAAAAGCTATTGGTTAATACCAGAGCAAGAGTTAGAGCAATTGTTAGATGAAATGATATTAAAAATTAAAGATAATGAATATGTTTTAAATCTTTATTCTAAAATAGTTTTTTATCTTTCAGCAATAGCAGATATGAATATATGTATAGATAAAGTTGATGTAGCTGTTAATCTATTGGAAGAAAATATTAAAAATGGTATAGTAAATGGTAAATTTGAAGAAGAAAGAATAAATTTAAGTACTAAGGATGTAGCTGATAAATATAATAAATATATTAAAAAAATAAGGACATTGGTTGATGCAAAAGAACATTCTTCTATTCAAAAGGATATAACAAATATTTTAAATAACGATAATTGGGGGGCAATGCTAAATGAATATTGTGAAAAAAACAACAGTAAATTTTTAACTGACAAAAAATACGCATACTTATTAGATACAAGCTTAATAGTTAATAATATTATATATAAAGATATAGAGCAAATATATGAATTTTTATATTCGCTGAAGAAAATTTATAATTTTTCTAACATAAAAGAATATTATGTTGATGATATAACATACCTTGTTAATTTAAAAGATGCCTTATATAAAATCACAAATGTAGATAAAGTGAGATTATATGTAATTAATATGATTATTTCTTTTTTGGAAAGTGTTATAACAGCTTTATCAGATTAATTTAAAAATGTGTAGGTTTATAAAGACTTAGATTTTAATAGAATTTAAGTCTTTTTTGTATTGTTAAAACTTCCTTTACCTATTTTTAAATATTTAAAAAGTTTTTTTATATTTTTAAAGAAAAATCTTTTAAGAACGAAGTAAGTATCATATAATTATTTTTCATATGGTAAGGAGGTGGCATAAAGTGAATAAGTCAGTTTTAAGAAAGTTGACAGAGTGGATATGTGATGGTTATGTAGATGTCTTAGTAACTGGTATAGAAGAAAATGAGTATTATTTTCCTTATACTATTGCATTAGTACATTTTATAGATGAACTTTAAGGGAAATTTATTAAGGTTAATTATAATGGGTTAGTTAACTATTCTATTATTAAAAGAAGCAAACTATTATTTAGCGAGGTATGTTTATATGAAAAGTAAAATATTTGGTTATGCTAGAGTTAGTAGCAAAGAGCAAAACTAAGAAAGACAAGTGGTTGCATTTAAAGAATATTTAAATTATTATGGTAGCGATAATGAACTAAAAAAATATGATACTTATGTACAAAATGGTGGCTTTCCATATAATATATAAAATATCTAGGTGTGATATAAAAGGGAAAGAATATTTAAAAACTGGGGATAAATATTATGGATGTGATTTAGGACTAAGAAATTATTTAATTGGTGATGTTAGAGGTTTTTATGGTTTTTTGCTTGAAATTTTGTTATGATATATAAAAGTTAGAGGTGTATTATGAAGGTTAGTAAATATGATTATAAAGCTGGTAAGTTTAATGAGTGGAATATTTTAAATGATTATCACTGTTTATATATTTTAAGAGGCGATAAGTATTTTTATGTTGGTGAAAGTGCGAATGTTAGAGAAAGAATGAAAGAGCATGCTAGAACAAAAAAAGAGGATAAATATAATTTTCATACAGCTTATATTGTTACTGATGATGATTCAAATGAAACAGTGATGAAATTATGTGAGCGTTTGTTAATTATGTTGATGAGATTTGAAAAAAAGAATGTGCTTACTAATATACAAAAAGGTGATAAGTATACGTTTTGCAAAAATATGCAGGAGTTTGAGTTAAAGTTTGATAAATTATGTTTTATACTTGAAAAAGAGAAAATTATTAAGGCAAAGCGTTTTAATAATGTAATGAATATTTTTTTACTTCAAAAAAATCCTTTTAGGGTTTTAAATGATGAACAAAAAAAGACTTTATCATCAGTTGTTAGAGTTTTGGAGTCTAAGGGCATTGAACCTGCTGATAAAAATTATAAAAGTAGACCTATTTTTATATCTGGTGGTCCTGGAACTGGAAAGACTTTTTTAGCTATTGCTTTTTTTGATTATTTGAAAAAAAGCCCTTTTTATAAAGATAAAAGAATCGCAATTGTGGTAGCTTCACCATCTGTTAGATTTTTTATTCAAGAGATAGTTAAGGCAATAGGATATAGGAAAAAAGACGTAATAGCACCTGTTAGGTTAACTTATGAAAAATATGATATTGTGATTTGTGATGAGGCTCAGAAGTTACGCAGAGGTGTTAATTTAAACAGTTATGTAGGTGCATTTAAAAATGGTAATGAAAGATTAGGTTTTGATAGTTCTTATGATGAGTTAGATTGGCTTTTATGTCAAAGTAAAACATTAATTTTATTTTATGGTGGAAAACAAATAGTATCCCCTTCTAATATTCCTTGTGAGTCTTTTATGAAAAGGATTAATGTTCCTGAGAGAAGATTTAGGCCAGTTGAACTTAAAAAGCAGATGCGTGTTCAAGCCGGAGATGAGTTTTCTTATTATATAAGTGATATTTTGAATGAGAAAAATCCTATCAGGAAAAATTTTTCTAATTATACTTTAAAATTAGTGAGAAGCTTTAAAGAGTTAGATGATATTATTAGAGAAAAACAAAAAAAATATGGTTTTTCTAGGAGATGTAGTGGTTATGGATTTGAATTTAAAAATGATGGTACTAAAGATGCTTATAAAATTTATATTGATGGGTGTGAAACTAATTGGAACAGCACAACTAAAGATTGGTTGATAAGAGAAGAATGTATTGATGAAATTGGTAGTATTTATACTTTAAGTGGTCTTGAATTAAATTATGTTGGAGTTATTGTGTCGCCGGAATTATATTATGACAAAAAAGAGAATAAGATTAAAATGAATTTGGAAAGTTTTTATGATAATACTGTAAAAAAGCAGAAATCAGCAGACGCTATTTTTGAGGAAATTTTAAATACTTATTATACTTTATTGACGAGAGGTATTTTAGGTACTTATATTTATGTGTGCGATGAAAATTTGCGAGAATATTTTAATAAGTTTATAGATTATTAAATTATTTTAAAATGTTTTTGTTTTGGGTTTTACCTAATAAATAATCTACTGATATATTATAGTGTTTTGCGAGTAAATATAGTTTGGAAATTGGTATGATAGAATTACCACTTTCATAATTCCAATAAGTAGATTGTTTGTCACCAATAATGTTGGCGGCTTTTTCTTGGGATAGTTTATTATCTTTTCTAATTTGTTTAATTCTTTGTTTTAAAATATCTAGGTTAATATTTCCTGGATATTCTTTTTTTGTGTCAGAAAGGCCTGTGATATAATCAAAACTTACTTTGTAATAATTTGCGAGTAGATTTAATTTTTCTAAAGGAAAATTACTTCTACCGTTAGCATAGTCAAAATAATTATCGATTGATATGTTTAATATTTTAGCAATTTCTCTTATTTTTAAGTCATTATCTGTTCTTAGGTCATCTATTCTTTTAAATTTTATTAGCATATAATCACCTAAGTTAATTGTAAAGATAAAAAAGCTTACCATTGACTTTTTCGGAGCTATTGGATAAAAAGTGTGAAATATAAAATGGAGGGCGAAATGAAGTGAAAAAAGTGTTTAAAAGTAGATGGTTTATTTGCTTATTAGTAATATTTTTTATTATGAGTGTAGGTGTATGCGCGGTGACATATTTTCCTTCTAATCAAGTAACTTATGATAATAAGACAAGTGGTTTAAAAAGTAGTGATGTACAGGGAGCGATAGATGAGCTTTATATAAAGGCTCAACAAATTTCAAATGTGTCAGATGGTAAGGTAGAAGATATGGGAGGAACAGTGTCCTCTGGTAGTGGGTTATATAAAGATGAATATGAAGAAGGAAGATATATTTATAAAGGAAAAGATTCTAATAATTATGTGAAATTTAACAACGAGGAGTGGCGTATTATTTCTGTTGAGAAAGATGGTACAATTAAAATAATGAGAAATACTTCACTGGGAAAAATAGCTTGGGATGATAAATATATTATTTGGACATTACCAGCATCTTTAAATTTGTATTTAAATGATACTTATTATAATGGAATGAATTCTTCGGCAAAATCGAAAATTGTTTCTGGAAATTTTGGTATGGGACCTGTGAAGTCTAATAATGATGATTTGGGTGAACAAGTAAATTCGGAAAATATGACTAGATGGCATGGGAATGTGGCTTTAATTTCTCTTAGTGATTATATAAGAAGTAATAGTGACATGGAAAGGTGTGGGACGTATAGCAAAATTAATAGTAATTATGGTGTATGTCAGAGTACTACATGGATGTCATTCAGTCTTGATTTTTGGACTATGAATTTTTTTAGTGAGATTTCACCAGAAGATGTTTTATTTATAAGGAGTAATGGGAGAATTGATGGTTATGATTACGGACCACAAATGTCTTTTGTATCTGTTTTTCCGGTTGTTTATCTTTCTTCTGATATTACTTTAGTTGGAAATGGTACAGTACAAAGTCCTTTTATAATTAAAGATTAGAAATTTATAATAAAAAACATCATAAGCTTTTTACTTGTGATGTTTTGTAGTTTTTTTCTTTCTTTTTTTATAAAAGATAATGATTGCTATGAGAAATGCTATAGCAAGTAAAATAACAATGATATGAGAATAGTTGTCCATTATTTCTAAAATATCAGTCCAATTTTCACCAACGATACTACCAGCTATTGTTAAGGCGGTATTCCAAATGGCAGATCCTAATATAGTATATATTAAAAATTTTTTCATGGGCATTTCACTCATACCGGCAGGGATAGATATTAAACTTCTAATTAATGGAATAAATCTACAAAAGAAAACGGTTTTATTTCCTTTGGTATCAAACCAATTATCGGCTTTATCAATATCTTCTGGCGTTAGTCTTAATAGTTTACCATATTTACTAGTTATTATTTTTTTTAATCTTTCTTTATTTAATATTTTACCAATATAATATAAAGCGATAGCTCCAAGTAGTGAACCTAAGGTTGAAGCTATGATTACTCCTATTACATTCATATCAGTAAATGTGGTCATAAATCCACCAAATAGTAAAATAACTTCTGATGGGATTGGTGGGAAAATATTTTCAATGGCTATTAGTAAAAATACTCCAAGATAGCCAAAATTATTCATAATTTCAATTACCATTTCTTGCATAAGTACACCTCGTTTTTAAGTATAACATGTTTTTATTTTCTAGGCAATAGTGACAAAATTGTAATGTTAAGATAGGTAAAAAGATGGTATAATGGTATAGCTTTATAATTAGATTTAGGGGTGTTAGAAATGAGTTATTTAGAGGCCATTAAAATAGCATTTTTTGTTTTTCCAATTTTAGCTTTTTTATTTACTATTCCTTTTATACTTTGGCAATATCATAAGTATGGGTCCATTCATAAGCTTAGAGTTTTAATTATATATTCATTTATTTTATACATGATTTGTGTTTATTTTTTAGCTATTTTTCCACTTCCTGATAGAGATAGTATTGATATGAATAGTCCTACTAGTCAGGTTATTCCTTTTATGTTTATTAATGATATTATAAAAGAAAGTTTTAGGTTTGAAAGTATTTGGGATTTTATTAGTGATTCTAGCGTTTATACAGTTTTATTTAATATTTTAATGTTTATACCTTTTGGAGTTTATTTAAGATATTATTTTAAAAGTAGTTTTAAGAAAACTTTGCTTTTGAGTTTTTTATTCAGTTTATTTTTAGAAGTTACACAGCTTACAGGTTTATATTTTATATATCCACATCCTTATAGATTATTTGATGTTGATGATTTAATGATTAATACTTTAGGAGGAATAATAGGTTATTTTGTAGCTTCAATTTTAATGAAATTTTTACCATCTAGGGATAATATTGATTTATCTAGCATGGAAGAAGGTAAAAAAGTTAGCGGTTTAAGGAGGGTCACAAGGTTTTGTTTGGATGCATTTATATTTATATTTTTTACTGGTGTTTTGAGGATTTTTGTTAATAGTGATAGAGTTATTTATTTATCTTTGATAATTTATTATGTGGTTATTCCGTTTATATGCAAAGGTCAAACTATAGGCAGTAAATTTTTAAATATGCGTTTAGAGTTTGCTGATAAAGGATTATTTAGACTATTTTTAAGATTAATTTTAGTTATTTTATATTATGCTGTTATACCTTTTGGGTTAGGTTATTTACTATTATTTATAACGAGGAGTTTATCTGATATTTTAGTGTTTGTTTTTGGAGCTATATATATAATATTATTTGGCATTTTTTATCTTGTAAGTGCGATGAATATATTTAAAAGGAAGACATTAATTTATGACAGGTTATCTGGTTTAAGGTATGTTAGTACGATTGGTGAGAAAAAATGTGATGAAAATGAGGATAATAAACAAAAGGAGTTTTGATTACTCCTTTTGTTTATAGGTTTTGATTATTTCTTCGGCAACTTTAAGGCCATCACAAGCGGAGGTCATTATACCACCAGCATATCCTGCACCTTCACCGGCAGGATATATGCCTTCAATGTTGGAGGTAAAATTTTCATTTCTTGGGATTTTGATTGGTGATGAGGTTCTGGATTCTACGGCAGCTATAATGGCATCATTATTATCAAATCCTTTTATTTGTGTGCCAAAGTGGGTTATTCCTTCAATTAGGGCTTCATTTATATAGTCTGGGAAGATATTTCTTATGTTAGTTAAATGATAGTTTCCTTTAAAGATTGGTTTAATTGTTTTTAGTTGTTTAGTTTCTTGATTGTTTTTAAAATTAGAAAATAGTTGAATTGGTATTTTTCCATTTCCTATTTGATAGGCTCTTGTTTCTAAGTTTCTTTGGAATTTAATACCATCTAGTGGTAAGGAGCCAAAATCTTTTGGCGATATAGTAACAATTATGGCACTATTGGCATTTTCACTATCTCTTGCGTGATTACTCATACCATTTATGGCAAGGGTGTTTTTTTCTGATGAGGCATTTACGACATATCCACCTGGACACATACAAAATGAATAGACACCTCTTTTATTTTTTGTTTGGTAGGTTAATTTATAAGAAGCTGGGGGAAGGTGGGCATTTCCATACTGTGCTTTATTGATTAAGGCTTGGGGGTGCTGGATACGTATACCAACAGCAAATGGTTTGGGGATGATATTTAAACCTTTGTTTAAAAGCATTTCAAAGGTATCTCTACTACTATGTCCAGTAGCTAAGATTAGATGATTACAAGGTATAATTTGCTTATTATTTAATTCAATTGATATTAATTTATTATTTTTAGTGTTTATGTTTGTAAGGCAGGTATTAAACTTTATTTCTCCGCCCATTTTTTTAATTTCATTTATGATGTTTTTAATAACCTTTTTTAATATATCGGTTCCAATGTGGGGATTATTTAGATAAAGTATTTCTTCTGGAGCTCCATGTTTGACAAAGATTTTAAGTATTTCTTTATTTCTAAAAAATTTATCTTTAGTATTAGTGTTTAGTTTGCCGTCAGAAAAGGTTCCAGCTCCTCCGGCACCAAATTGGACGTTGGAGTTCGGATTTAATTTATTTGTTTTCCAAAAGTTTTCCACAGTTTTAGCGCGGTTTTCTATATCTTCGCCTCTTTCAATGATAAGAGGTTTATACTTTAGTTTAGCTAAAAGGTATCCGGCAAAAAGGCCTGCAGGACCACTACCGACGATAATAATTTTACTTTTTAATTGCTTTTTTCCTGGTTTTGGTATTTTGTATGTTTCATTTTCGGCTTTAGAAATGTCATTTATATGTTTTTTTAAAATTTGATTTTCATTTTTGATATTGGCATTTATTTCATAGACATACATGATATTTTGTTTATCTCTGGCGTCAATGGATTTTTTAATTATTTGATAATTTATAAGGTCTTTTTCTTTAATTTTTAGTTTTTTTAATATTTTATTTGTTAGTTCATTTTGATTATGGTTAATGTTTAATTTTATTTGTCTTATTTTAAGCATTATTTCACATTCTTTCCTACAGTAATAGCACTCATCCAAGCCCAGCCCAGGTTATAGCCTCCGCAATCGCCATCAATGTCAATTATTTCACCGGTAAAGTATAGGTTTTTGGTTTTTAATGATTCTAGGGTGTTTGGATTTATTTCGGTTAGAGGAATACCACCTTGGCATACTTGGGCGTGGTCAAAAGTATGAGTATTTATAATATTTATTTCGAAAGCAGTTAAATTTTTAATTAGGTTATTTATTTCTTTATCTGTTAAGGTATTTAGGTGTAAATGTCTTTTGAGATTTGTTTTTTTTAAGATTATGTCTGTTAATTTATAGTTTAAAAAGCCTTCTAAAAGTTCACTGATAGTTTTTTTATAGGAGGTATTATTTAGTTTTTTTAAGTAGTGTTTAGGGGTTTCTGTGAATGGCATGAAGTTTATTTGAATATCTACTTTTTTATTTTGTTTTAGGGCTTTGGCAGCAAGACCACTTAAGTTAAAGATACATATTCCACTTAGGCCATAGTCTGTTAGTTGAATTTGACCGGTTTCGGTTTTTGTTTGTTTATTATCTATAAGTAAGGTTACTTTTGAATCACATCTAAGGCCACTCCAGTTTTTGAAAAAAGGTTCATTTCCTTTTAACTGGACAAGCGAAGGAAGGGGTTCAATGATGGTGTGATTTAGGTTTTTGGCTAGAAGATAACCATCTCCAGTTGAACCTGTTTTTGGAGCAGCTTTTCCGCCGGAGGCAATAACGATATTTTTTGCTTTAATATTTTCTTTATCTGGGTTTATGATAAAACATTCTTTTTTAATTATTTTTTCCACAGTAATATCATTAATTATTTTTACATTTAGTTTTTGACATTCTAAAAGCAAAGCATTATAAATAGTTAGAGCTTGGTTTGTGAATGGATAGTAATAACCATTTTTTATTTGATATATTATGCCTAAAGAATCAAAAAAAATTAAAACACTATTTTTTCTTTCTTCAGTTATAAAATTTGGAATTAAATTTTCGTTTGTAGAGTGATAGTGCGTTATATTTTGATCTATATTCCAAAAGTTACATTTTCCATTACCAGTTATTAAAAGTTTTTTTCCACATTTGTTATTTTTTTCAACAATGGTTACGTCTTTACCATTTCTAGCAGCTATTATAGCAGTTACTAGTCCAGAGGCTCCGCCACCAATAATTATAACTTGATTCATGTATATCACCGTTTTTATTATAACAGATATTTCAATAAAAATGTTAATTTGGAATAAAAATTAAGGTGTGTTATAATTTTAATAACGAGGTGGTTTTATGGAATTAGTTAAGAGTTTTATAGCTGGTTTATTTACTTTGATTTTTGGCGTTTTAGTTCTAGCAATTATTTGTGTTTTTAATGTGAGTGCGTTTGCGAATAGGGAAAATATAGTAAATAATATGAAGAAAACGGATATTTTAACTGAGGTACATAAAATTAGAAATAGTGGCAGTACGGAAGGAAGTAATGGAGTAGCTCAGGTTATTGATGAGATGTATTCTCTTGCTTCGCAATTTTCAGTATCAGAAGAGGTGGTTGATAAGATTATTGATTCTGATATTACTAAGGAAATTGTTGGTGATGCGGTTGGTAATATGACAGATTATATAGTGAATGGTGAGGATACAAAAGTATTATCAGAAGATGATATATATAAATTAATTGATGATAATTTAGATGATGTTTTAAAAGAAAATGATTTATCAATTGATGATGGTCAGAAAGAAAAATTTTTAAGAGAGGTTAGAAAACAACTTCCAGATATTGTACAAGTAATTCCATCTTCTAATGAGCTTTTAGGTAGTGATTATGGTGAGGAAATTAGATTAATACAAGAAATTTTTGGGAAAAGAACTAAAGTTATTTTATGTGTTTGTTTAGTTATTAGTGGCTTAATTGTTATTATTTTAAAAAGGAAATCTTTTAAGTGGTGTGCGAATTTAGGTGTGGCATTACTTATTTCTGGGCTTATTTCAATTGGAATTGCTTTAACAGCACCTAGTTTATTTGTCTCAATGGTTGGAGCAAGTGATTTATCGATGTTTGCGACATCGCTTACTGATTTTTTAACTAAGCCAATTTTGTATAGCGGTTTTGGTGTACTTGTTTTAGCAATCATATTATTTATAGTTTATAAGGTTTTAGAAAAGAAATTAGCGTAAAAAACTAATTTTTTTGTTTTAGAAAAAGGAAATTTAATAAAAATATCGTATGTTAATATATGTAGGAGTAAACAAAGGAGGAAAATATGACTAATTTATTAGAAAAACCAGTTATAGATGAAAATAAGTATATGAACAGTATGTATGACCGAATATTTAAATCCATTGTTCAAAATCCGAATTTTAGGAAATTACTTTCACTTATAATAAGCGAGGTAACTGATTTTTCTGCAAGTTTTATTTATGAAAATTTAGTTTTTGTAAATACGGAGCTACCTATAGAAAATAAGGGTGATAGGGGAATGATAACGGATATACTAGCTTATGTAGATGGGTCTATTATAAATATAGAAGCTAATAAGTTTTTTAAACTTAGCTCTATTGGTAAGAATAATTTATATCATCATAAAATAGCTTATGAGCAATATAAAAGAGGTAAAGATGTAGATGACACAGTCACTTTACAGATTAATTTTAATATGATAAGGACGTTTGGAAACAAATTGTTTGAAGTATTTAGTATGAAAAATGAAGATGGTACTTACAGGGATGAGGAAAATTTTAAAAGAGTGCATATAAATATGGCAAATCCTTTAAAAAAGTATTATACTAATAGTGAGCTTTCAAAAATTGAAAAAGCATTAGTGATATTTCAAATTACTAATAAAGATGAGGTTTGGAAGTTAGCTAAAGGAGATGAGGATTTAGAGGCTATGGCGAAGATAATTGATGATATAAACAAAGATGAAGAAATTATAGGTGCGTATTACAAAGATGAAATGGATGAATGGATGAAAAAGATTGATATTAATGAAGCTAAGAAAGATGGTCAAATTGAAGGTCATATAGAAGGTTCAAAAGAAAAAGCTTTAGAGATAGCTCGAAATTCATTAGAAATTGGTTTAGATGTAGATGTTATATCTAAAATAACTGGTTTATCGACAGAAGATATTGAAAAAATGAAAACTGAGGGTTTGTAATTCCTCAGTTTTTATTTACTTCTTTATTTTTGGTTCTACCTAACATATAATCAATACTGACATTATAAAAATCAGCTAGTTTAATTAATAGGTCAACAGGTATATCTCTTTTGCCACTTTCATATAAACTATACTGTTGTCTTGTAATTTTAAGTAAATTAGCTATTTGTTTTTGGTATAAATCATGGTCAATTCTTAAATCTTTTAGTTTTTTTATATACATATAGCTACCTCTATTAAAATTTTATCAGGAATTCAAATAAATTCCTTGACTAGGCATTCATTTGAATGCTAGAATAATTATGTAAGATAAATTATTGTTTTAGAAATAGGGGGTCTATTATATGAAAAACAAAATTAAAAAAGTATTTAAAAATAGAATATTTATTTGTATATTAACGGCTTTAATAACAGGAACTGTAAGTGTATGTGCAATAACTTATTTTCCTTCTAATCAAGTAACTTATGATAATAAAACAAGTGGTTTAAAAAGTAGTGATGTACAGGGTGCGATAGATGAACTTTATAATACATGTTCTTCGGCTGTTCAGGCAGGTGATTATTTGTATTATGCGGTTAATAGTTATAGTTCTGGTTCGCCAGATGGCTACATTTTGTATAGATGTAGTTTAAGTGGAGAAAATTGTCAACAAATTAGTAAAATAAGCGACATGGTATCGATAGTAATTTAAGATTATAAAGCAACAATATTTTTTGAACTGGATTCCAAAATTCTGACAAAGAAAAAAAAGAACACCACAGCTATGATAAATAATGAGGGTATCATAGTTTTTTTGTGAATATCACTGAAAAGTGATAAAATGTCAACAATACTTTTTGCAATTTGATAATCAATGTTTAGAAAAGCAATTTTATAGTTATACGAAAGATAAGTTTAAGTAATTGTAGTACTATAGAAGGTGTAAAAAGGTAATTGATAACTATGTTGATTACTATAATAGTGATAGGTGTCAAGAAAATTTAGTTAAATCATTTATTGGTGAATATACGATGATAGGCGACTATATACTAAAAAGGACTAGTTAAGTTCATCGTAAAAATCATTATGATAATTACTATGCTATTGAAGGTATATTTATAAAATAATACATTAAGAACAATAAAATTATATTTTTAAATTATTGTTCTTTTTTGTTATTTATTATGAAAAAAATTTATTTTAAGGTATAATTATGGTAGGAGGAATGGGTATGTTTGATATGAAAGAGTTACTGTTAAATAATGATTATGTGATAAGTAATAAAAAATATGATGATGAAAAGGTTATTGTTTTAAAAAATAGTGAAGAATTTTTTAAATGGTTTTTGAGTGATAAAAATTTATATGATAAAAAAATTGGTTTTATTTTAGATGAAGATGTTAAAAGAATAGAAGTTTTATATGAATTTTTAAAATATTATTTAAATGTTAAAGATAAATTTGTTTTAAAGATGGAAGAGTATAATGATTTGTTTGTTAAGGGATATAGTAATAGATTTTTAGAGGAAGCTTTGAGTCAATTTGTTTCTAGTAATAAAGGTGGCAAGTTTTTAAGAGCTTCTTTAATTGCTTTAGGTTATCAAAGTTTTGGAAATGATGATGATAAGTATTTACCTTTAGGTATAGCTTTAGAATTATTCCAAACATCTATTTTAATTCATGATGATATTATTGATAAGGCGGATAAAAGAAGAGGTATGGATACAATACCTTTAAAATATGAAAAACTTTATAGTGATAAAATAAAAGGTGATGAAAGTTTTACAAATAAGCGTCATGATATTGGTACATCTATGGCTTTATGCTTAGGGGATATGGGTTTTTATTTAGCCTTGCAGGTTATTGCCCAAAATTATAAAAATAGTGAAAATTTAGGCCGAATACTAGAGTATTACAACAGTGTAGCGATTAAGACTTGTGAGGGTGAGATGGTGGATGTTATTTTGCCATTTTATGAAGAGTTTTTTGGAGTTTCAGATGACTTAGAATCTCATGTTATGGAAATATATAAGCTTAAAACAGCTTGGTATTCAGTGGTTGGACCTTACTGTTTGGGAGCTATTTTAGGTGGAGCTTCTGATAATGATATTCATAAGTTAGAAGATGCTTTGCTTGGTTTAGGAGTTGCTTTTCAAATTAAAGATGATTTGATTGGTATATATGGTGATGAAAAACATATTGGAAAATCAGTTACTTCTGATGCGAGTGAGTTTAAGCAAACTATTTTATATGCTTTTGTAAAAAATACAGAATATAGTGATGAACTTTTAAAATATTATGGTAAAAATATTAAAATAAGTGATATGGATAAAATTAAAGATATTTTTGATAAATCTGGAGCTAAGGAATATGCGAATAGTAAAATGGATGATTTATTTAAAAAAGCTTTTCAAGATATACTTGATTTAGAATTTTTAGATATAGAAAAGAAAAAAATATTATTAGGATTTGCGGAGTTTTTGAGGGTTAGAAGTAAATGAAAAAATTAGTATTATGTTTTTTGATTTTACTATTAGTAGGATGCGGTGTAGAAACAAAAGTTATTAAAAAAGCTGATGGTGATTCAAAGACTTATTTATTTTTTAAAGATTTTGATCCTAATAATTATTATGTAGAACTTTGGGATAGAAATACTCATAAAAATGATGATACAAAGATAATTATGGCTAGAAGTGGAGATAAGTATTATTATGAGATTAATGGTTCTAATAAGATGATTAATATTTGGAAAGATGGTAAATTATATACTTTGGATCCTTTGATGAAAAATTATAATGTAAAAGAAAGTGCGGTTACTGATTATGCGTTTGGGGTTTTACCAAATGATATGAAGGCTCTTAGAACTTTAGGTTATGAAACTGGGGAAGAAAAAGTATTTGGGAAAAATTATATTTATGAGAAATATGTTAATAATAGAGATGAAACAACATATTATTTTGATGGAGATGATTTGGTTTATATTAGGTATATCGGAGTAATTAGGAATGTATTTTTTAAGTATAATTTGATGAAAAAGGTGGATAAAGATTTATTTGAAGTGCCTAAAGATTATATGCTTATTACTTATTAGATTTACAAAGTATTATGTTTCGTGTTAAAATTTAATTGGAGGAAATATTATGAAAAGATTTTTAAAAATATTTTTAGTTTTAGTTATGACTTTTATGATGAATGGTTCTGTTTTAGCTAAAGAGGTAGACCATTTTAAAAGTGAAATTGATAATTCAGCGGAGGTTAAAGATGATGTAAAAGGGTCATCGGCAGTTTTAGGTGATACAGCGAATTTTAGTGGTAAAGCTGACGGCGTTAGTTTCGCACTTGGTAATAGTGTTGGTTTTACTGGAGAAAGTGAATATGCGGCTTTAGCTGGTAATTCTATTAGTGTTAAGGGAATTATTAATAAAGATGCATTTATTGCTGGTAATGTTATTAATATTGATAAGAAAGCTTCTTTAAAAAGGGATGTCATTATTGCAGGAGTAGATATTGAAATTAGCGGTAAGATAGGTAGAAATGTTAGTATTTATGGAACTAATATTAAGATTAAAGGTGCTGAAATTGAGGGAAATGTTAAGATTTATGGTACTAATTTGAATGTTGATAAGGATACAGTTATCAATGGTAATTTATCTTATCCTAGTGACGCAGTTGCGAATGTTAATAAAGAAGCTATAAAAGGCAAAGTTATTAAGACTGAGGCGATTAGCCAAGAGGAGAGTTTGGTTACAGTAATGATGGGTAAGTTTTGGTCTTTTATGTCGCTTATTTTAGTGTTTGCAGTTTTGAGTTTGGCTGCTTCTAAATTGTTTGTTAGAGTTCAAAAAGAGTATGATAAATTTGATTTTAATAAAGGTTTAGAGACATTTACTAAAGGATTAATTTTTGTTATTGTTTTACCAATTATTATTTTCATTTTATTTTTGATGAGTATTGGTATACCGCTTTCATTAATATTACTAGCTTTATATTTTATAATTATGTATTTATCAAATGTATTTGCAGGATATTTACTTGGTTATAAGGTATGGCAAAAGTTTTTCGATAAGGATATAAATATGCTTGTGGTTGGAATCTTTGGACTTGCTATATTATTTGTTTTGAATTTAATTCCAGGAATTAATATGATTGTTTCGGTAATAAGTATGATGATTGGTATTGGAGTTATATACGATGTGATTTTGAAGAAAATGGGCTCAAATGATTAGGGTCCTTTTTTTTATTAAAACATATAATATGGTGGGGTGAAGATATGTACAGTGTATATCAAGTTCAAAGTGGTGATACTTTAGCTAGTGTAGCAAGTAAGTTTGGGGTTTCACCAGAGATGCTTTCTAATTTAAATGGTATTATGGTGGGAAGTATTTTAACGCCAGGTGAAGTTATTGTTGTACCAAATAAAGTGTTAGAAAATCCATATTTTAGGGAGTATACTGTTAAAAAGGGGGATAATATTTATGAGATTGCTAGGTCAAATAATATTAATCCAAGTCAGCTTTTAAGGTTAAATGGTTTAAATGATACGGATATAATTTATCCTGGCCAAAAGATTATGTTGCCTAGAAAAGATGTTTCATTTTATATTACATTAGAAAATGATACTTTTGATGATTTACTTAGATTTTTTAAAGTTGATGCGAATGAACTTGTTAAAGAAAATGGGACAATTTATTTAGTTAATGATCAACTTATTGTACATAAAAAATGAAGTTTTCGGACTTTGTTTTTTATATAACTTTTTTTTTGGAGCTTTTTGTTATATAATGTATATTGGAGGAAAGTATGAAAAAGATATTAGTTTTATTTTTATTAATGTTTATATTTACTGGGTGTTCAAAAAGTACTTATGATGAGATAAGTTATGATGAACTTAATGAAAAGCTTGAAAATAAAGAAGATTTTATTTTGTTTATAGGGTCTAGTACATGTAGTGCGTGTGCATCCTATGAAATTACATTAAATGACATTATTAAGGAGTATAATGTAGATGTTAAGTATATAGATTTATCAAAGTTATCTAAAAATGAGCAATCATCACTTACTAGTGAGTTTCCAATTACTGGGACGCCAACGACGATTTTTATTACTGATGGTGATGAAGAAGATACACATAATAGAATAAATGGTAATAAAAATAATAGTAAAATTGTAGAAAAGTTTAAAGAAAATGGTTATATAAAGGGTTGATAAAATGAATGAAAATATAGTTAACGAGGTTGTGCCTTTGGATCCAAATGAGTTTCCAATAATTACAAATTACTGTGAAAATTTGACGACTAAACAATATGTGACTAATCCAGCAATCGCACGTGAAGAGGAAATTAAGAAAACTATTTTAGTTTTACTTACACCTGATAAGTCAGCTTTGCTTATTGGTAAAGCTGGTATTGGTAAAACGGCTATAGTTGAAGGTATTGCTTATAAAATTCAAAGGGGCGATGTTCCTAATGCTCTTAAAGGTTTTAATATTTTTAAGATTAATACTTCGACAATGCGTGGAATGATGACAGTTAATGGAAAGCAGGAGTCTGTGACTAATTTGATTGTGTCAGAACTTAAAAGAGCACCTAAAACGATTTTGTTTATTGATGAGGTACATACTTTGATAGGTGGTTCTTCTGATGGTCCAATGGATTTAGCGAATATTTTGAAACCAGCTTTGGATAGAGGAGATATTAAAGCAATTGGAGCTACAACAACTATTGAGTATGAGACTTATATTGTTAGAGATAGGGCGTTTTTGAGACGTTTTGATAGAATTGATGTTTTAGAGCCTGATAGAGAGGCGACTATTCAAATTTTAATTGGAACTATTCCAAGAATTGAATATAAAACTGGAATTAAGATGATTAATAATAGTTTTATTACACGTTTACTTATGGAATCTATAGTTGATGCGACTAGTCAATACAAAAGGGTGTATGGGCTTTCTGCAATGTACCCAGATGTTTCATTATCGGTTTTATCAGGAGCTTTTTCAAATGCTTTGTTTGAAAATAAAACTGAGGTTGGAATTATGGATGTTTATATTGCGATACGTGATAGTAAACGTATATATCCTGATAGTAGGGTGAAAGAATGCGCGGCTTTTAGGGAAAAGTTTATGCGTATTTGTGAAGAAAGAGGAATTGTTTTACCTGATGTTAAGATAGAGGATATCGATGTAGAAGATGAACTTTAGCCTTGGAAGGGGGTTAGAAGATGGAAAAAAAGATACCTTTAAAAAATTATATTATTTTGGTTATTATATTTTTGGTTACTATAATAGCAGTGTTTTATATGAGAGATTGGTATATTACAACTAAGGAGTATTATGCTCAAAATTCTGTAATGACGAAGGTGACTAGGGAAATTAAAAACGAAGAGATTTCTAATTATGTTATGGAAAATCAAAGATTTATTTTATATGTTTCTTCTGGACAAGATTCTAATATTAAAGATTTTGAGGATGAATTTAAAGAGCTTATTAAGAAATTAGATTTAAATGATGATGTGCTTTATATGAATATGGATGGAGTGAATATGGATAATTTTTATAAGTTAATTAAGGGTTATTCTGATAGTAAAAAAATAGAAAATCAGATTAGTACATCTAATTGTAGTTTATATTTGTTTGATGGTGGAAAGATTACTTTAGTTTTGAATGATGTTAGTAGTTATTCTATAAAAAGATTAGAGAATATTATTGAAAGTTGGATGATGGAAGATGCTTAATGTTGTGTTATTTGAGCCAGAGATTCCGCAAAATACTGGCAATATAATGCGGACATGCGTAGCTAGTAATACGAAGTTACATTTAATAAAGCCTTTAGGCTTTAGTTTAGATGAGAAATCTATAAAAAGAAGTGGAGCTAATTATATTGATGAATGTGATTATACAGTATATGAAAATTTTGATGATTTTTTAAGTAAGAATAGTGGTGATTTTTATTTTTTGACGCGCTATGGTCGTAGGCCACATTCTTCATTTGATTATAGTGATAAAAGTAAGAATATTTATTTGGTTTTTGGAAAAGAAAGTACTGGTATACCTAAAGAAATTTTAAAAGATCATTTAGATAAATGTCTTAGAATTCCAATGACTGATAAAGTTAGAGCACTTAATCTTTCAAATACTGTGGCTATAGTTGTTTATGAAGTTTTGAGACAGCGTGGTTTTGAGGGATTACTTTTTGATGAACCTTTTAAAGGTGCGGATTATTTAGAAAGATAATATTGAAAATATTGTTAAAACATGTTATGATTTTTTTAGAATAAGGGGGCGCGAGTTTTATGGATTTATTTTCAAGTTGGATGTTTTGGGTAGGCTTGGTTATTGTTTTGGTTATTTTAGCTTTGATTGGTTATTTATTTGAAAAACGTAAAAATGGTCAAAAAGAGGAACCAAAAGTAAAGCAAGAAATTAAAAAGGAGCCTGTAAAAGTTCCTGAGGTTAATACTATAGTTTCTTCTTCAGTAGATGATTGGACTAGTATGCCTAAAATAACGAGTGTTAATGATAATGTGTTACCAGGGAATGAAAATGATAGTGTAAATAATGCAATCACGGAAACACCAGTAGATAATTTAAATGTTTCACCGGTTAACGAAGTTTCTATTAGTAATTTAAATAGTGAAGTTATGCCTACAGTAGATGTTCCGGCAGAAAATTTGAATATTAGTGAACCGGTAGATAGTGCATCCGTTAATGAAGTTTTTACAAATAATTTAAATAATGAATCTATATCTGAGAATATATCAACAACTAATGTAAGTGAGCCGGTTTCTACTAATAATTTGGATTTGAATATTAATAATGAGGTAGATACTTTAGATATTAAAGCTGATGAATCTAAAAATGATGAGACTATAAAAAATGATAATGTATGGAATTCTTAACGTGAATTTCATCTTTTTTTATAGGGGTTTTTGGTGTTTTGAAAAAATAAAGGGTTTTATCATAGCTTTAAGTATGATATAATTAATTAAGTTAGATGGAGGTTATCTTATGACAATAGAGTCTTTAATGGAAATAGCTCGAAAGATACTTGATATTTTGTTAGTATGGGCATTATTTTACTTTATTTTAAAGAGTTTACGTAAGAATGTTAAAATGATTATGCTTTTTAAAGGCATTTTAATTATTGTAATTACAAAGATTTTAGCCGATGTTTTGGATTTAGTAACAATTGGTTATTTAATTGATTATGTTATTGAATGGGCACCACTTGCTTTAATTGTTATTTTTCAACCAGAGATTAGAGATGCATTGGAGCAACTTGGTAGAGCTCAGTTATTGGGTAGGCATAAGACTCTTTCTTTGACTGAACTTGAGAAATCAATTAGTGAGATTACAAGTTCGGTGGATTATATGAGAAAGATGCATATTGGTGCTTTGATTGTTATTGAAAGAGAAAATAGTTTAGCTAGTTATGTGGAGAAGGCTCAAAAAATTTATGCGGATATTTCTGGACCACTTTTATCTTCTATTTTCTTTACAAATAATCCGCTTCACGATGGTGGTGTGATTATACGTGGAGATAAAATTATTTGTGCGGGTGCTGTTTTTCCAACTAGTGACAGTATGGCAATAAGTAAAAGATTAGGTACTCGTCATAGAGCAGCTTTAGGTATTGCAGAGAGAACTGATGCGATTGCTTTAATTGTGTCTGAAGAAACTAGTAGGATTTCAATAGCAATGAATGGTGAACTTATTTATAATTTATCTTTAGATGAGGTAAGGATTCGTTTGTTAGAGGCTTTAGCACCTTCACATAAAATATTAGATGGAGCGAAAGAAGGTGGTAGGAATGCGTAAAAAAACTGGTATTTTTAAGAGAATGGCGCGTTTTATTGATAAAAAGATTATTGTTCCTGTAACTAAATTAGTTATGAAAATAGCAAAGTTTGGTGGTTCAAATAGGTCTTTAGAAACTTGGCTTTCTAGGAGCAATACTTTACTTTTTGTTTCACTTTTTCTCGCACTTTTGGTTTTTGTTTTGTTTGATCAAAAGAAGATGCTTTTTAATGATACAAGTGCGGAAGTTTTAAAAGATCAAAAAGTGGAAGCAGTTTATAATGAAGAGGCTTATGTGGTTGAGGGACTTCCTGATAAAGTGGATATTACGCTTATGGGAAGCAGAAGTGATTTATTTATTGCGAAGCAATCAACGGCATCTAAGGTTACAGTTGATTTGACTGGTTTAAAACCTGGAACTCATAAAGTTAATATTGAATATATGAGACCAAATGATTCAGTTGAGTATAGTGTGAATCCTTCAGTAGCTACGGTAAATGTTTATCCAAAGGTTTCAGAATCTAAAACTTTAACTACGGATTTGCTTAATCAAGATAGTTTAGATGCCAAATTAATTGTTGATAATGTAACTCCAGAGATTGATAAGGTGGTTATTAAAGGAACAGATGATGAAAATGCGATTAATAGTTTAAAGAAAGTTGCGACAGTTAAAGCTTTGGTGGATGTTTCAGCTTTAAATAATCAAGAGGTTGGGACAGTTACATTAAAAGATGTTCCTTTGAAAGCTTATGATTCTGATGGTAATGGACTTGATGTTGAAATAGTTCCTTCAAAGATTGAGGTTAATGTTGATTTATCTTCACCAAGTAAAACAGTACCAATTAGAGTTATTCCAAAAGGTGATGTGACATTCGGTCAGGCTATTAGTTCAATTACACTTAATGAGAGTAATGTAACGGTTTATGGTCAAAAAAGTGTTCTTGATGATTTGGAATATGTTCCAGTTGAAGTGGATGTTGATGGTTTGAAAGAAAACCGTGAATATAAGTTAGAAATTGAAAAACCTAAAGGGGTTAAGTCAATGAGTGTGAACAATGTAACGGTTCAAATTGCTTTAGGTGTGGCAACTGACAAGGATATTTCAAATGTTAATATTGATGTTCGTAATTTAAATGATAAATACAGTGTTCAAGGTTTATCACAAAATGATATTCAAGTAACGGTGAATGTTAAAGGTGTACAATCTGTTTTAAATAGTTTGACGGCTGAGGATATTATGGCTTATATTGATCTTAAGGATTATAAGCCTGGTGAATATGAGGTTGAAGTAAAAGTAGAGGGAACGGATTCTAGGGTACAGTATTTATCTAAAACCAAAAAGGTTAAAATTAGAGTTGTTGAAAAGTAGCTGTTAGGCTACTTTTTATTGACTTTATTTAAAAAAAATATTATTATTAGTATAAAGGAGCTAGGTATATGTTTGAAAAAATTAGAAATACACTTATTGCTACTTCAGTACTTTATTTGATATGTGGAATTATTATGTTATTTTTTCCTAAAAATGTAATTACATTCGCTTGTTATTTGGTGGGAATTATATTTATTTTTGTAGCTTTATCAGGGATTGTTATGTATTTGAAAACAGAGATAAAAACTGCTTTTAATAGTTTTACTTTGGTTATGTCAATTATTTTTGGGGCTTTTGGGGTATATGTACTTTTAAATCCTGAAACTTTTGCGTCATTTTTGCCAGTAGTTATGGGAATATTTTTAATGGTAGATTCTATTAGTAAACTTTCTATGGCTTTTGATTTGAAAAAGGTTCAATATAATAACTGGTGGCAAATGCTTATTGTAGCTTTTATTTTGATGGGTTTAAGTTTATTTTTACTATTTAGACCATTTGAAGCTGTAGAAGTTGGGGTTCAGCTTATTGGTGCTATTTTGATTGTGGATACAATTTCTAATATATTTACTATTTATAGTTATTCTAAAATTAAATAAATCTACTTTTTGGTAGATTTATTTTGTGTCTAAGTGAACGAATAATAGTCCAATATTAATTAAGCCAGTAATACCAACTAAGGAATATATTATTCTACTGAATATTCCTTCAGAACCAAATAAAGCGGCAACTAAGTTAAAATCAAAAAGACCAATTAGTCCCCAATTTATGGCTCCAATAATTGTTATGACTAGGCATATTTTTTGTAATGTTTCCATGATTTCACCTTCCTCTATCTATATAATGGATAGTTTAAAAAATTTTATTCATATTTAAAAAAATATTTCAATATAATTAATCAGAAAGATGGTGAAATGATGAAAAAAATTTGTTTGATTTTGTTTACTTGTATTTTACTTTCTGGTTGTGGAAAGTATACGGTTAAAGATGCGGAAAGTGATTTAGAGAAAAAAATCAATAAATTAGATGGGTATAATTTAGTTGGTGAGATGGAAATAATAAATAATGATGATGTATATAAATATGATGTTGATGTTTCTTATATGAAAACAGATAAGTTTAGAGTATCTTTAAAAAATAAAACAAATAATCATGAACAAATAATTTTAAAAAATAGTGAAGGTGTGTATGTTTTGACACCGACATTAAATAAAAGTTTTAAATTCCAAAGTGATTGGCCTTATAACAATTCACAAGTTTATTTACTGCAAACACTTCTTTCAGATATTCAAAGTGATAAGGAAAAAGAGTTTAAAGAAACAAATGATAACTATGTTTTTACAACAGGAGTTAATTATCCAAATAATAGTGATTTAGTTAAGCAAAAAATTTATTTTGATAAAAAATTAAATCCAGTAAAGGTAGAGGTTATGAATGAAGATGATGATGTTTTAATTAAAATGACTTTTAATAAAGTTGATATGGATGCGAAATTTAAGGATAATTATTTTACTTTAGATAATAATATGAAAGTATCTGAAACTACTAATGAGGTTAAACAAGTAAGTAAAATTGAATCAGAGATATATCCGATGTATATTCCAGAAAATACTCAACTCACAGATAAAGAGACAGTTAGTTTAGATGGTGGAGAGCGTATTATTATGACATTTGAGGGTGATAATCCATTTATGCTTGTTCAACAAACAGCGTCAGTTAGTGATGAGGGTTCAATTGTATCAGTGCTTGGTGATCCAATTCAACTTGCGACAGGAGTAGCGGCAGTATCAGATAATATGGTATCTTGGGTAGATAATGGTATTGAATATTATGTTGTGGCTGACAATATGAGTGAGAGTGAACTTGTGAGTGTGGCAGATTCTGTATCAGTTCTTCCAGTTAGTAAATAAGCTATATTTGGCTTATTTTCTTTAATTTTTAGGAAAAATGTGCTATAATGCTTTCAGGTGATGAAAATGGCAGAGAATGAAAAGAAGAAAAAAAATGAAAAGACGTCTAACTCTAGTAAAAAGAATAATACAAAGAAAAAGGTAAATACTGAGAAAAAAAGTACTAATGGAGAAAAAAAAGATACAAAAATAGTTAATACTGATAAAAAGGTTAGTGCAAAAAAAGTTGTTAAGTCTGAAGAGACTAACAAGAGTGTTGAACTTAATAAAGAAGAGCCTAGAATAGAAAAGGCTAAAGCTGAAAAAAAAGCTAATTTGAAAGAAGCACGTAAGCAACTTTATTATAGTAATAATAATGAAGGTGATGAGTTTTCAAAACTTTTTAAAATAGTATTGATTGTAACGGCTATTATTGTTGTATTTTATGGTGTGACTGTAGTTGTTACAGATAAAGCTGACGAGGCTAGAAAAGAAGCTGAAAGTGAGAAGACGGAAATTCAATATGATAGTATTATGATCGGTTCAATGCTTAATATTAATGGTTCATTTTATGTTTTGATTACAGATAGTGATGATATTAGGTTAAATGAATATACAACGATGATTCAAACTATCAAAGCAAATGAAGATGCACCAACTATTTATACAGCTGATTTAAGCAATGCTTTTAATAAAGAGTATTTAAGCGATAAAACTAATTATGATTCTGATATAGAAAAGTTTAGAGTTAAAGGAACTACTTTGGTTAGGGTTAAAGACCATAAGATTGAAGAGGTTTATGATAGTTATGATGATATTATAAAGAAACTTGGTGAGTTAGATTAATACGAGTGTATACATTCGTATTTTTTTCTTTTTTTAGTTTTTTTGATATATAATTTGTGTTATACTTTTAATAGTGTTTAAAGGATTGATGATTATGGATAAGAAAAAAAATAGTGTGGAGAGGCTTTCAGAATCTTTAGATATAAGGATTAATAAGCGTAAGAGTTTTCCAACTTTTAAAACAAAGGAAGTTGTTTGTTTGCTTTTGGTGACAGTGGTAATTGGGCTTATGATGGGTGGACTTGTTACTTATAATATTGTTTTAAAAGGGTCAAAAGTTGATGATGAATTGCAAGAGTTTATTGAAAATTATGATTATGTTGTAGATAATTATTATGGTGATGTGGATAAGAGTTCTCTTATTGATTCGGCAATTGCTGGAATGCTTAATGCGCTAGACAAAAATTCAACTTATGTTGGTGGAAGTGATTCTAATTTTAGTATTTTCTTGGAAGGTAATTATAAGGGAACAGGTATTCAAGTTATGATGGATGATGAATCTAATATTGTTATTTATACGGTGTTTGATGGGACACCAGCTAGTAAGGCTGGATTAAGAAGTGGCGATATTATTATTAAATTAAATAACAAAGATGTGACTGATATGGATTTAGAAGAGTTTTCTGATTTGGTTAAAGAGCAAAAAGATGAGTTTAAAATTACTTATATAAGAAATGGTAAAGAATATAAGGCTAGTTTAAAAACAGAAAATGTGGAATTAAAGTCTGTAAGTTCTAAGATGATTGAAAGAGATAATCAGAAAATTGGATATATTAGATTAACTATTTTTGCAAATAATAGTGATAGTCAATTTAAAAATGCTTTGGAAAAATTGGAAAAACAAGGTATGGATGGACTTATAATTGATTTGCGTGGTAATTCTGGCGGACATTTAAAGTCAGCTGAAAATATTATTTCTTTATTTTTGGATTCTTCGCATCCAATTTATCAGATTAAGTCTAAAGAAGGGCAGGAGAAATATTATTCTAAAGGTAAGGAAACAAAGGATTATAAGATAGGACTTTTGATTGATAGTTCGAGTGCTTCAGCATCAGAGGTTTTGACTTCGGCTTTGAAAGAACAATATGGTGCCGTGGTGGTTGGTGAGAACAGTTTTGGTAAAGGTACTGTTCAAGAGTTACAAACTTTACCAGATGGAGAGCAGTATAAGCTTACGACCAAGTCTTGGCTTACTTCAGAGGGTAAGGTTATTGATAAAAAGGGAATAAAGCCTGATTATGCAATAACATTAAATAATTCTTATTATGAAAACCCGACTGATGAAAATGATAATCAATTACAAAAAATTTTAGAGGTTATTTTAAAGTGAGTCCGTGAATTTTTAAACTAAATGCAGTTTTAAAAAATAAAACTTAATTTACAAGACTTATTACTGGTTTAGAATAAGAAAACGGAAATAAGTCTTTTAATTTTGTTTAATATTAGCTAATATTATTTAAATTATTGCATGACAAAATTACGGAGGTTATTTCCGTTTTTCATACTAATTTCAGTTTTTTCAATATAACTAGAGTAATTGAATAGTCGTAAGATGTGTATATTTATAGATAACAAACAAAGATGAACTTTGTTTGTATTAAGTATTATATTCAATAAAATGTAAAAATCAAGGGTTTTATAAACTCATTTCATTCGCCCTTGATTTTTATATTTTATTAGACTACTATCAGACTTATTTCAGTTTTTTATTATAAAACGGAATTCCAAATAAAAATCTACGATTTTAAAGTGAGTCTTTAAGGTGACCTTTTCTTTTATGTAAAAAAAGGTTATAATGTATAAAGAGGTGCGAAGTAATATGGAAAAATTAAAGATAGGAGACCGTCTTCAAATACAGTGTTATAAGCATGATGGTAAAGTTCATAGGTGTTGGGATGAGGCGGTTTTATTAGATATTAAAAAAGATTATATGGTGTTTGGCAATGAACGAACGTTAGTAACGGAGGCTCAAGGAAATATATGGAGAACAAAGGAACCGTCTGTTTTATATTTTTTTAAAGATCGTTGGTATAATATTATTGTACAGTTAAAAAAAACAGGAGTTACTTATTATTGTAATATTGCTACACCTTATATTATTGAAGATGAAACTATTAAGTATATTGATTATGATTTGGATTTGAGAATATTTCCAAGTGGAAGTTTTAAAATTTTGGACAGACAAGAATATAAATATCATAAAAGAAAGATGAATTATTCGAATGATTTAGATATAGCTATTCGTAGTGCACTTTCTGAGCTTATAAATGATTATCAATCTGGTTTTAAAGTGTTTGATTTGGATACTAATTTAAAATATGGTGAATTATATCAAAGATTACGTAAAAAGTAATCATTTTTTTTAATATAGAGCATATATTATATGGAAGACAGAATTAGTTTTGCGTGGTTGATAAAAAAATTAAAAAAATTGAAAATTTTTATTGACCAAGTCTTTGAAAAGTGTTATATTATTTATGCATTTGACGAGGTTCGACAATTTTTTAAAAAAAATTAAAAAAGTTGTTGACTTATGTCGGATGATTTGGTATATTAAGTGAGTACTTTTGAGAGGGGAATCCCAGTAAGTCAAAAAAATCAAAAAAAATTCACAAAAATGCTTGACTTAACAAAGTACATTTGGTATATTGGAAGTACCGCTGCGAAGTGGTATGAATGATCTTTGAAAACTGAGCAAAATGTCAATTCATAAATAGTTAGGATTTAAAACAAATTCAAAACTAAATAAAGTTTTATTTTTTTTGGAGAGTTTGATCCTGGCTCAGGATGAACGCTGGCGGCATGCCTAAGACATGCAAGTCGAACGAAGTGGCCCATTGAAGATTGCGTGCTTGCACAAGATTGGATTTGGATTCCCACTTAGTGGCAGACGGGTGAGTAACACGTGGGTAACCTACCCCTTAGTCTGGGACAACTATTGGAAACGATAGCTAATACCGGATGATTCGTGAGAGGATAACCTCTTATGCTAAAAGGAGCTTCGGCTTCGCTTTGGGATGGGCTTGCGGTGTATTAGCTAGTTGGTGAGGTAATGGCCCACCAAGGCAACGATGCATATCCGAGCTGAGAGGCTGATCGGACACATTGGAACTGAGATACGGTCCAAACTCCTACGGGAGGCAGCAGTTAGGAATATTCGTCAATGGGGGAAACCCTGAACGAGCAATGCCGCGTGAGTGATGAAGGTCTATTAGATTGTAAAGCTCTGTTGCGAGGGACGAATGGCTTTCATAGGTAATGATGAAAGTGTGACGGTACCTCGTCAGAAAGCCCCGGCTAACTACGTGCCAGCAGCCGCGGTAATACGTAGGGGGCGAGCGTTATCCGGATTTATTGGGCGTAAAGAGTTCGTAGGCGGTTTGGCAAGTCTAAGATTTAAGGCTGGGGCTTAACTCCAGTTTGTTTTAGAAACTGTCAGACTTGAGTATGGTAGAGGCAAGTGGAATTTCTAGTGTAGCGGTTAAATGCGTAGATATTAGAAGGAACACCAGTGGCGAAGGCGGC